>JBEGMG010000138.1:0-5188 GCA_041183165.1 Actinomycetota bacterium
GTCGCGACCCGCGGAGTCGGGAATGTCCATCTGCGCGAGCAGGCGCTCGAGCCGCTCGGCGAGCATCGCTACCTGGGCCTTCTCCAGTGCAACCGAGGTCACGGATCGCGAGTCGCTCGCCTGCAGGTAGAACGTCCGCTCACCAGGGAGACCTACCGTCCCCGCGACGAATCGTCGCGGATCGACATAGTCATGGATACGGCGCGGCACTACGCCACCGTATCCGGGCTCCGCCCCTAGCGCTCTCCCGAGCCGCCTCCGACAGTCCCCTCCACGCGGCGACGCCTTCGCGTCCGCGCGAGGCCGCTGAGATCAGAGCCTCGGTCGTTGACATGGAGGACCTGGACACCCCGCACGCCATAGCGGACGACCGATATCGATGCGGGGTCCACCACGATCCGCTGGAACTGATCGAGGTGCGTGCCGAGAGCGTCAGCGAGGATCGCCTTGATGACATCGCCGTGCGAGACGATCGCGTAGGTAGCCCGGTCGCCGACCTGCGCGTTCCATTCGTGCACTGCGGCCAAGGCGCGCGCCTGCATCTGCGGCAGGGACTCACCCTCGGGGAAGGTCACCGCACTGGGCCGCTCCTGCACGGTCCGCCACAGGGGCGACTTGGCGAGCTCCGCCAGCGGACGGTTGGTCCACTCGCCGTAGCGGCACTCCCCCAGTCGGTCATCCAGGGCGATACCGGGCGCGCGGCGCTGGCGTCGGTCGATCGCCTCCGCCGTCTGCACAGTCCGTTCCAAGGGGCTGCTGACGATCGCGGACAGCGCCAGGGGCCTCAACCTCTCGGCAGCCGTCTCGGCCTGGGTCACTCCGTGGTCATCCAGGTGTACGCCGGGTGTCCATCCGGCGAGAATCCCCTGAGCGTTCGCCTGCGTGCGACCATGGCGGACGAGGATGACGAGCGGCATGCCGCGACGCTATCGGAGATTGCGGCCCTCGGCCGCCGCCATGGGAGGCAACACGTGATCCGGATCATGGGGACCTATCGGGACGGTCACCTCGACCCAGGGCCGCCCGTCACCGGAGCGACGCCCACCGCGCAGGACCTCGAAGCGGCCCGTGATGCCGTCCACGGGAAGGCAGACTTCACCTGGGTTGCGCTGGCTGACCCCAGCAGGGCCGAGGTGGATCTCGTCGCCCAGGTTTTCGCACTCGAGCAACTCCTCCTCGAGGATGCCACATCTCGACAGCAGCGAGCCAAGATCGACATCGCCGACAAGAGCCTCTTCGTGCTGCTGAAGGTCCTCGAGTGGGTTGACGACACCTCGGATGTCGAGACAGGCCAGGTCGCCTGCTTCGTCGGTCCGGGCTACGCCGTCACCATGCGGATGGGTCGGGCAGAGGACACCGACATCGTTGCCTCACGACTAGCGGCACATCCCGAGCTCGCCGCAACCGGCCCGCTCGCGGTGTTCTGGGCGATCGCTGACGTCGTCGCGCGGCAGTACCTCGAGGTCGGTGAGGCCATCCAGTCCGACATCGAGGAGATCGAGCAGCAAGTGTTCTCAGATCACCCCTCCCAGGCTGCCAACAGGATCTACCGGCTCAACCGCGAGAACATCGAGATGCGCAGAGCGGTTCAGCCCCTGCTGCCGGAATCCCAGCGCCTGTCGAGAGAGTCGCTGCCCCTGGTGCCTCCTCCGCTGCATCCCTTCCTTCGCGATGTCGGCGACAACATCCTGCGCGCCGGCGACATGGTCGATGGATTCGATTCCACGCTGATGACCATGCTCATGGCCAGTACGGCTCGCCAGGACCTTCTGCAGAACCGGGACATGCGCAAGATCTCCGCTTGGGCGGCGATCATTGCGGTTCCCACCGCGATAGCCGGGATCTACGGCATGAACTTCGACGACATGCCGGAGTTGCACTGGACCTTCGGCTACCCGCTGGTGCTTGCCGTGATGACGGGGATCTGCTTGCTCCTCTACCGCGGATTCAAGAAGTCGGGGTGGCTCTAGGCCTCACGTTGCCGTGATGGTGCCTGTCACCAGCAGGACGACGATGAGAGCAGCAAGCGCGAGGCGGTAGGCAACGAATGGCAGGTACGACCCGGTCCGCAGATAGCGAAGCAGCCACGCGATGACGGCGTAGCCCACCGTGAAGGCTATGGCGGTGGCGACGATGGTCTGCCCCCACGCGACCTGCGGATCGTCCCCGATCCGTGTGGCCTCGTAGAAGCCCGATCCGAGAACCGCGGGTATCGCGAGGAGGAAGGCATAGCGGGTAGCTGCTTCGCGCGTGTAGCCCAGGCTGAGGCCCATCGTGATGGTGGCGCCCGAGCGCGACACCCCGGGGATGAGCGCAAGCGCCTGCGCGCAGCCCAGGGCGAGGGCATTGCGGGTCGTCATGCTGCTGATCTCGCGGTCCTTGCGGCCGAATCTGTCGGCGAGACCCAGCAGCACACCAAAGACCGCGAGCATCGTCGCCGTGATCCACAGATTGCGCGCCACCGTCTCGATCTGCTCGGTGAAGGCCAGACCGAGGACCACGATGGGGATCGTCCCGAGGATGACGTACCAGCCGAGCCGTGCGTCGGGTGTGCCGCGGGCATCGGCACGCACAAGACTGCGCGCCCAGGCTCCCAGGATTCGTGCGATGTCATGCCGGAAGTAGATGAGAACCGCCGCTTCCGTGCCGATCTGCGTGACAGCCGTAAAGGCCGCGCCGGGATCTCCCCAACCGAAGATCTGCGACAGCACCAGGATGTGCGCACTCGAGGAGATGGGCAGGAACTCCGTGAGTCCCTGGATCACCCCGAGAACGATCGCCTCGAACCACGTCATGGCGTCTGCCGTGGCCCTGCCTCGAGTCGCATCTGCCCTATGCCTCCGCGAGTCCCGCCTGCGCGAGCAACTCGGGCATCAGCCGCAGTTGCTCCAGGCGGTCCTGCAGGGTCCCGTGGTAACTGGCGATGGTCAGCGTGGTGACTCCCGCGGCCGCATACGCCTTGAGCCTCTCGACGATGACATCCGGTGGGCCGATGAGGGAGGTGCGCTGGATGAACTCCAACGGGACGGCAGCGGCGGCTCCGGCGTAGTCCTTGGCGAGGTAGAGATCCTGAATGCGAGCGGCGGCATCCCCGAAGCCCATCCTCACGGCCAGCGCGTTGTAGAAGTTCTTTTCACGCGAGCCCATTCCGCCGATGTACAGGGCGCAGTAGGCACGGACAGGCTCGGCACATGCCTCGATGTCGTCGCCGATGATGAGGGGCACCGTCGGGACGATGTCGAAGCCGTCCATGCCCAGCCCGGCCTGCTCACGCCCCGTCCGAATGTGACCGAGGAGTTCGTCGGAGTGGTCCGGGTCGAAGAAGATCGCGAGCCAGCCATCGGCGATCTCACCGGCGAGCTCGAGGTTGCGGGGCCCCACCGCCGCCAGATAGATGGGTATCCGCTCCCGCACCGGATGGACGGTGAGGGTGAGGGCCTTGCCCGGACCATCAGGAAGCGGGAGGGTGAAGAACTCACCGTCGAACGTGAGCCGCTCGCGCGCGAGCGCCTTGCGGACGATCGCCACGTACTCCCGAGTGCGGGTCAGCGGCTTGTCGAAGCGAACTCCGTGCCATCCCTCGGACACCTGAGGTCCTGAGACGCCGAGTCCCAGTCGGAAGCGACCGCCCGAAAGCGTGTCGAGCGTTGCCGCCGTCATGGCCGTGTTCGCGGGGGTCCGACCCGGGATTTGGAAGATCGCTGAGCCGACGTCGATGCGCTCGGTCTGAGCCGCGACCCACGCGAGGACCGTGGCGGCATCCGACCCGTAGGCCTCGGCTGCCCACACGACGGCGTAGCCGCACTGGTCGGCCTCACGGGCCTGCGCCAGGTTGTCGGCGTCGTTGCCGGCGCCCCAGTAGCCGAGGTTGAGACCGAGCTGCATGAGCCCTCCCGATTCCGGTGCGCACCCTCGGCGGAGCCGTGGCCTTGCGCGTGTCGGGCGAGCCTATCCGCCCCTGATCGTGGCTAGGTTGCCCACGTGGAGCGACGCAGACTGGGTACGACCGGCGCCCACGTCGGCACTCTCGGTCTAGGCACGGCCACGTGGGGCCGCGGCGCCGACCGGTCAGAAGCCCGTGCCCAGCTCGAGATGCTGCTCGAGGCCGGCGGCAACCTGGTGGACATCGCGTCCGCGGCCACGGACGCGCCATTTGCGGCCCACGTCCTGGCCGATGTCGGTCTCAGGCGAGATGCGTTCATCAACGTGCGCCTACCCGCCGGCGCGTCCCAGCGAGACCTGCTCGACGGTCTTGACGATGCCCTCGGCGCCCTGGGGCTCGCACACGCAGACATGTGGACCGTCGAGGGCTGGGATCCGGCCCTCCCCTGGCCCGAGTTGGTCTCCTCACTCGCGATCGCCGTGTCCACCGGGCGCGCTCGATACGTCGGCGTGTGTCCCGATGCCGCGTGGCAGGCAGGACTCGTGGGCGCAGGCTTGGCCACTCACGTGGATCGCCCGCCGCTGGCGGCGATCACCGCGGCGTACTCCCTGCTCGATCTCGACGATGCCGAGCAGACCACCGACGTGGCCATGGCGCTCGGAGCGGGCATCCTGGCGGCATGGCCACTCGCGGGCGGCGTGCTCACGGGCAAGTACCGCCACGCCACTCCACCGGATTCCCGGGGTGCGGGTGAGCGCCACGCCGCGCGCCTGCACCACTACAGGTCCGCATGGTCGCGCCCCGTCGTTGATGGACTGTGCGCGGCAGCTGAAGGTCTCGGCACCACACCCGCTGCCGTGGCCCTGGCGTGGGTGCGGGACCGCCCGGCCGTCGTCTCGACACTCGTCGGCGCACGGACGGTCCACCAGTGGCGGGCCGCGCTTGCGAGCGGGGATACCTCCCTGCCTGACGAGATCCGCCGAGCACTGGACGAAGTCGCTGACGAGGCGGCTGGGTTCGGTCATCATGGTGATTCCGGATCAGGGTCCGCCTAGGCCGCACGCGGGAGGGCAGCGATGACGGCGACGCGCGCAAGCGCCTACGAGTACCGCGAGTTCGCCATGCCCCGGGACACCACGCGTGATGTCGCGCGCAGCGTCCTGACTGAGTATGCCGAGTACGGACGGTGGGAGCTGGCCCGACTGCGCGTCTACCCGGATGGGCGGCGACGCGTCTGGCTGCGCCGCCGAATCCTGCGCGTGGAGCGCACCGCCTGAGCACGAGGCCGCCTGAGGCGTCCATTGG
>JBEGMG010000139.1:0-2701 GCA_041183165.1 Actinomycetota bacterium
AGGTCGCGCGGGCTCTGGGCGCGCGCGTGGCGGTCACGGCCGGGTCCGCGGAGAAGCTCGCCCGCTGCGAGGAACTCGGAGCCGAGGTGCTCATCAACTACCGCGAGCAGGACTTCGCCGATGTCATCGCCGCGGAGACAGGCGGCCGCGGAGTCGACGTCATCCTCGACAACATGGCCGCGAAATACCTCGAGCGCAACATCGCGTGCCTGGCCCCCGGAGGCCGGCTTGTCGTCATCGGGATGCAGGGGGGCGTCAAGGCCGAGATCGACCTGGGAGTGCTGCTGCGCCGCAACGGCACACTTCATGCGACCACCCTGCGCGGGCGTACGCCCGACCAGAAGGCCGAGATCTGCACGCAGGTCGAGCGTCACGTGTGGCCGTGGATCGCCGCAGGCATCGTGAAGCCCGTCATCGACCGCGTCGTCCCCATCACCGAGGCTGCTGACGCGCATCGCGCCTTAGAAGCCGGGGATGTGACCGGCAAGATCCTGCTCAGGCGCTGAAGCCGCGCGCCTGCTCAGCGAGCACGGCGTCGATCAGATCCGCGACACCCTCGTCATCATTGCTGGGGAGGACGTGGTTTGCGATGTCGAGCACGTCAGGATGGCTATTGGCCATGGCGTACGACGTGCCTGCCCAGGCGAGCATGGGAACGTCGTTGGGGCCATCGCCTGCCGCCACGACATGCAGCGCCCCGTGTCCCTCCGACGCGGCCACGCGCGCCAGTGTCGTCGCCTTCGTCACCCCAGCGGCGCTCAACTCGATGAGCGAATCGCCGTAGCCGGAGTGAGTGACCTCCGCGAGGTCGCCGATGGCACGCAGACCACGTGCATAGAGCTCTTCGGGGTCCATCGGCTCGCCCTGCCCGGGGCGCGCAAGGACCTTGACGACATCGCCCGCAGCCACGAGCTCCTCGATCGGTCCCACGTACGTCTGCGGAGGCACCGGCCACCGGGGGGTGTAGCCGTCGGCCAGGGCGAACTCGGTGGCATCGGCGAGAGTCGCATCGAGCGCGTCGTACGACGCGCCGCCTGTGGGTGCAAGGCGTCCGCCGGGGCGCGCACGCTCGACAGCGAACACCATGCCCGGCACCTCGCGGCGCAGTCGATCCACTGCCTCCAGCGCATCGTCACCGCTCATGGGGAAGACCTCGGTGACATGCCCATCCGCGAGGTCGAGCACCACGGCGCCATTGGCCGCAATGCCCACGCCCCGATGGCCCGTCATCTCGACGATCGGAGAGATCCACCGCGGTGGGCGGCCGGTGACGATGATGAGGTCAAGATCGCTCTCGGAGAGCCGGTCAAGGCTCTCCCGGGTGCGCCGTCCCACGGAGCCATCCGAGAGCAGCAGGGTGCCGTCGAGGTCGGATGCCACGAGGCGGACCCCCGGGGGTACCGGGACGACGTACTGACCTGCTGGATTCACAAGCGCCATGCTGTCAGGTCGGGTACCGTCCCATTTCCCGGGATGTCCGGGTCTGACCCCCGTGGGGATCGTGCGTCCCCGCGATTCAGTGCGGAAGGCGGAGCCATGGACGACACCGTGCAGCAGCACAAGTACGTGCTCAGCGAAGATCAGATGCCCACGACCTGGTACAACCTCATCGCGGACCTCCCCGCTCCGCCGCCGCCACCGCTGCACCCCGGGCGCATGGATCCGGTCGGCCCCGACGATTTGCTGCCCCTCTTCCCGATCGACCTCATCATGCAAGAGGTCACGGGCGAGAGGTACGTCGAGATCCCCGGCGGTGTCCTCGACGTGTACCGCCAGTGGAGGCCATCTCCGCTCTTCCGCGCGCACCGTCTCGAGAAGCTGCTCGGCACCCCCGCGCGCATCTACTACAAGTACGAGGGCGTATCACCTGCCGGCTCGCACAAGCCCAACACGTCGGTGCCGCAGGCCTACTACAACAAGAAGGACGGCACCAAGAAGCTCACAACCGAGACCGGTGCCGGTCAGTGGGGCACCGCCCTCGCCTTCGCGTGCGCCCTCTACGACCTGGAGTGCGAGGTGTGGCAGGTCGGAGCGTCGTACGACGCAAAGCCCTACCGCCGCCTCATGATCGAGACCTTCGGCGCGCAGATCCACCGCTCGCCGTCGGATGTGACCGCAATCGGTCGCGAGCTCGCCAAGGACCCCAATAACTGGTCCGGCTCGCTCGGCATCGCGATCTCCGAGGCCGTCGAGGTGGCTGCCACGAACCCCGACACCCGCTACGCGCTCGGTTCAGTGCTCAACCACGTGCTCCTGCACCAGACGGTCATCGGTGAGGAGGCACTGCTGCAGCTGCAGATGGCGGGCGACACCCCGACACACATCGTCGGCTGCACGGGCGGCGGCTCTAACTTCGCGGGCCTGTCCTTCCCCTTCCTGCGCGAGAAGCTGGCGGGCAAGATCAACCCGCAGATCACCGCGGTCGAGCCTGCGTCGTGCCCGTCGCTCACTCGTGGCGTCTACGCCTACGACTTCGGCGACACCGCGGGCATGACGCCGCTGATGAAGATGCATACCCTCGGCCATGAGTTCATCCCCGATCCCATCCATGCCGGCGGCCTGCGCTACCACGGCATGGCGCCGCTGATCTCTCACGTCTACGAGCTCGGCCTCATGGACGCAGTGGCGATCCCGCAGACGGAGTGCTTCGCCGGAGCGGTCAAGTTCGCTCGCAGCGAGGGCATCGTGCCCGCCCCGGAGC
>JBEGMG010000140.1:0-4189 GCA_041183165.1 Actinomycetota bacterium
CCGTGCCGGCCGACGCTCCGCTTGGGCGCCGCGTCTTCCCACATCTTGCGCCCCCGCAACCGGGACTCGGCCAGCAGAGCCTTGAGCATCTCACCAATTTCGAGCGGCGCAGCCAACGACACATCGTCGCCGGACTGGTCGGCCAGCGTGGCGCGAACGATCGTCTCTTCGTTCGGGAACGAAATCTCTCCCGTCTCCATGGCACGGACGACATGAGGGTGGAACGCGTCGATCACCCCAACCAGCGTTGTCAGCATCAGCTTGAGTTGCAATGGCGTGATGGAACCATCGGCAAGGACCACCTCTGCAGTCGCCCGAACTTCGCCGTCGGCTTCATCGAAGGAAAACTGAACGAGCGGCGTGCGCAGGCTCACACCGAGCAAGAGCCGGGAGAGAGCACCCCGATGTGCGCTTTGCGAGGCGTCGTACAGCCACTGACACTGCAGCTCTAGATACTCGCCCTTCTCGAACAACTCAAGCCCCACGGTCACGCCATCCTTGCCCTCCGGGCTTCGATACGCCTCACGGGCGATGTCCACGCTAATCGACTCCCTCTCATGGTCAACCGAGTACCTGAGTTCCGGGAACGCTCGCTTCAGGGTCTTCTCGAGTGCTTGAATGGTCATCGCCATGGTGGCTGCTCCGTGGATCATCTGGGGAGGGGCAAGTCAACGGCAGGCAGAGTATTCTACCTCGCATGGCTCGATATCACCTCGTCAGGATCGACGGACGCATCGAAGGACCGTTCAGCAGCGCCCAGATCCAGGAACTCTGCCGGAGTGGCTTGTGCCACGCCGATGAGCACATCTTCGACGCCGAAGCGGGGAATCCCGAATCCACCAAGCAGGTCTCGGAGATCCCGCAACTGCAAGGACTGCTCCCCGGTGGAGCATCCACCAATGCCTCGGGCACGCCGCTCTCGGCTGCCGACGTCGCACGAACCGTGCGCCCCGCCGTGGTGCAGATCCGGACCCCGACCGGCACCGGAACCGGTTTCTCGATCGATCCCCACGGCACGATCCTGACCAACCTGCACGTGGTCAGCAATTCCACGAAGTGCGAAGTCCACTTCGAGAACGGATCCATCGTCCCGGGCCGGGTTGTGTTTCGATCAAATCGCGCAGACCTCGCCGTGATCGCGAGCCCCATGCCGAGCCCCAACTTCATCTGCCTTTCCCGCTGCCGGGGGGACAGTCCCGTCCTTGGCGACAAGGCCGTTGCACTCGGCTTCCCGCAAGACCACGGCTTCAACGTGACCGAGGGATTGATCAGTGCCACGTCAGTGAAGATCCCCGAGCGCGTGGCGCCGGAGTATTCGAGTCATCACTGGGTCAGGATCAGCGCGCAGATCAATGGCGGCAACAGCGGTGGTCCCATCTTGGACTCCCAGGGAAGATTGATCGGCATGGCAACCTGGAGCACGGTCAGGGACTCCGGTGGAGCACGGGTTGAGGGCATGAACTACGGCCTCCCGCATGATGTCATCTGCTCGGAACTCAGGGAGTTCCGCCGCCGGGTACGAAGCCGGGAACTGCACATCCCCACCGCAGAGGAGCTCGTGCGCGACAGTCACCGCCCCGATCCGCTGGAAGAGCTCGATCTTGCGATCAGCATCGTCTGTTCGGAGTTCGGATTCAGGGTGATCGACAAGCAGCCGATTCCCGGCAGTGCGCATGGTTTCACCAAGGCACGCCTCGCATCGGCGCTGGGCGACATCCTGGAGATCTTCGTCGATACCTTCGGCTTCGGCGAGGATGGACCTCCGTACCTCACCATGTACTGCCCGATCGGAGAACTCCCGGCCGAGGGCCCGAGGGCTGACTTCGAGGGCCTCCTGAAGCTCAATCTGACCTTTCCGCACTGGAACCTGATGCTCCACGAGCGATCCCTGAAGCTCCGGTGCTCCAGACAGCTCGACCTGGTCGACGCCGTGGAGATCAGGGGCATCGTGGAGGACCTCACGATCATCCTCGACAGGTTGGTCAAGGGCTGAACCAGCGCAGTTGCGGCGCCGATCAGGTTTCCTCGTTGACGGTCACGAGTCCATCCCGCGAGTAGGCGGCAGCGGGACGTCGACCGGGCATGACGTCTGCCGCCACGAGCGCTTCGGCGGCCTTCAGCGGATCACCGCCAAGCCTGCGCAGATCCCGGAGGAAGAAGTACCAGGTTCGTTGCATCCCACCGTCGAAGCCCCACACCTCGATCATGCAGGTGATGTCGCCGTACCGGGACCGTTGCCCGCCGAACCGGCGAGTCTCCCCATCGTCGTGCTCGGCACAGAGGTCGAAGGCATCAAGGCAATCCACTCGCTTGACGGCGAAGTGCATGACGGTGCCATCGAGTGGATGACGCATCACCGCCGCCATGTCCGGAACCCCGCGCCGTGCGCGGCCCTCATTGCCGACCTGCTCGTAGATCCGGAATCGTTCGGCATCGTCGGCGATCGACCAGTCCTGGTCAGCCTGCCAGGAGCATGAGTAGCCGATGGTGCCATCGGATTTCATGAACCGTTCCATGCCGTGGAGTTCCCAGCGAGCGGGCAGGCTCTTGCACTCGCCCGAAAAACGAAGTTCCAGCACTCCCTCGAAGTTCGCAAGGGGATGATCCCTCATGGACTCAGGGCGGGATACGAAGTAGCCGTTGGGCAGCGCACCAGAGGCCGCACCCCCGACACCTTCCCACATGCGCGCGCCGAGCTCGGCAGGCGGGTGCCCCTGGACGCGAGCGCTGATCCGGAGGACCCTGGGATCAGGGCCGGCATCACCCACGAGTCGGAGGTAGGCCTCCGATGTCCGGGCAGGCGCTGCCGCCAGGAGGTCACGCAACGCCGGTACATCGCCGACCCTGATGGTGAGGGCATCGATCGCTGGGCAGGAAATCCGGTCGTCTGGATGCACCTCGCCACGAAGCACGAGTGCACGCAACTCCTCGGTCGAGACCTCGCGAGGGGACCAGCTGCCGTTGAGGAAGATGTGGTAGATCATGTTCATCACCCTCACGTCCACCACGGCGTGGCGGGCTTTTCCTCGATGATGGCGTCGGTGAGGAAGTCGATCGCCTTGGTCAGGCCCTCCTCGATGCTCATCAGGGCATCCTCGTGCTCGATCGAGAGCACGTGGTCGTAGCCGTAGCGGCGCAGCGTGCTGACGAACGGCTTCCAGAACTCATGGCCGTGGCCGTAGCCGCAGGTGCGGAAGTTCCAGCTGCGCCTGGTCAGCGCCGTGTACGGCCGCGCGTCGAGGTAGCCGTTGAGCGGCCCCTCGTGGCGGTCGAGCTCGGTGTCCTTCGCGTGGCAGTAGAAGAGCAGCCCGCGTTCGCCGAGCTCGCGCGCGGCCAGGATCGGGTCGATCCCCTGCCAGAAAAAGTGGCTCGGGTCGAGGTTCGCGCCGAGCACCGGCTTGCCGCGCAGGCCGCTCGCCTTCATGGAACGCTCGCTCAGGCGGATGAGCGTGTCGGTGTTGTAGGCGCAGAACCCGGGGTGCGCCTCCCAGGCGGTCTTCACGCCGTGCTTCGCGCAGAGCTTGGCCTGCTTCGCCCAGTACGGCACGAGCACTTCGTCCCACTGGTACGCCAGGATCCCCGTGAAGTCGTTGGGCCACGGGCAGGTGACCCAGTTGGGCGTCGAATCCTTGCGCGACCCGCCCGGGCAGCCGCTGAAGGTGATCACGACGTCGGTGCCGAGCACACGTGCCAGCTTGACCGCCGTCTCGTACTCGTCGTGGTGGGCCTTCGCGATTTTCCGGTCAGGGTGCACGGGGTTGCCGTGCACGGCGAGCCCGCTGAGCTCCAGATGGTGGTCACGGAGCATGCCCTTGATGCGGTCCTGCTCCTTCGAGCTCGCCAACACCTTGCGCGGGTCGAAGAACGGCTTGCCCGGATAGGCGCCGACCGGCAACTCGATCGCATCCAGTCCCATGTCCGCGCAATCGCGCACGACCTGGTCGAACGCCCGTCCTGCGAACAACGCCGCCATCACGCCAAGCTTCATCGGAGCCTCCTGGGTTGGGTCCGCACGATAGTGGCTCCGCAGCGGGGCCGCCCCGGTTGCGCCGAGCCTCGGCTTCACGGACAATCCGTCGATGCCCTGCCCACGCACCTCCACGGTCGCGGCACTCGCCGCGGCGCTGGCCTCGGTCGCCATGATGAGCGCGCCGTGCCGTGGGCAGTCCCCCGCAGCCGAACCTCCGGC
>JBEGMG010000141.1:0-4409 GCA_041183165.1 Actinomycetota bacterium
TGCTCCACCTGAAGGCGGGTGTTCATCTCGAGGAAGAAGAACTCCTGACCATCTCCGTCGCCCGCGACGATGAACTCCACCGTGCCCGCGCCGACGTAGCCGATGGCGCGCGCGAGGGACACGGCCGCGGCGTACATCGGCTCGGCGAGATGCGTGGCGAGCCCGGGTGATGGCGACTCCTCGACGATCTTCTGGTGGCGGCGCTGGATCGAGCACTCGCGCTCACCCAGGTGCACGACGTTGCCGTGCGTGTCGCCGAAGACCTGCACCTCGACGTGACGAGACTCCGTGAGATAGCGCTCGAGGAAGACGGTCGCGTCGCCGAAGGAGGCCTGCGCCTCACGACGAGCGGACTCCAGTGCCTCCGAGAGATCCTCCGGCCGCTCGACGATGCGCATGCCCTTGCCGCCGCCACCGGCGGAGGCCTTCACCAGCAGCGGGTAGCCGACGTCGGTGGCGACCGCAGCCGCATCGACGCCGTCGTCGAGCTCGGCACCCGGCACGAGCGGCACTCCGGCGGATGCGGCGAGGCGCTTGGCCTCCACCTTGAGGGCCATGGCGCGGATCGAGTCGGGCGTCGGACCGATCCACGTGACTCCTGCGGCCGTCATCCGCTCGGCGAAGCCGGCGTTCTCCGACAGGAACCCGTAGCCCGGGTGGACGGCGTCGGCACCGGAACGGCGCACGGCATCGAGGATCTGCTCGACATCGAGATAGCTCTCGGCGCTCGTCGCACCACGGAGCGGGATGGCGATGTCGGCCTCGCGGACGAAGGGCGCATCGGCATCGGGCTCGGAGTACACGGCGACTGTTTCGATGCCCAGGGCGCGGGCAGTGCGGAAGACGCGACGAGCGATCTCGCCGCGATTGGCTACCAGGATGCGCTTCATCGCCATCACATCCGGAAGACGCCGAAGGCATCGGCGCCGGTGACAGGGGCGGAGTGCGTCGCGGAGAGTGCGAGCGTGAGTGCCGTGCGGGTGTCGCGGGGATCGATGATGCCGTCGTCCCAGAGACGGCCGGTGGCGAAGAGCGCGGTCGACTGGCTCTCCACCTGCTGCTCGAAGGCATCGCGCATGGGGGTGAACGCCGCCTCGTCGAAGTCGATGCCCATGCTCTCGGCCTTCTGCCGGGCCACGATCGTGAGCACCCCCGCGAGCTGCTTGGGACCCATGACCGCAATGCGGTGGTTGGGCCAGGAGAAGACAAAACGCGGATCGTAGGCGCGACCGGACATGCCGTAGTTGCCCGCGCCGTATGACGCGCCCATCATCAGCGTGAGATGGGGCACTGTGGAGTTGGACACGGCGTTGATGAGCTTGGCGCCATCCTTGATGATGCCGCCCTGCTCGTAGCGCGTACCGACCATGAAGCCGGTGATGTTCTGCGCGAAGAGAATCGGCACACCCATGCGATTGCAGAGCTGGATGAACTGCGCGCCCTTGTGGCTCTCCTCGCTGAAAAGGATGCCGTTGTTGGCGAGCACGCCGACCGCATAGCCGCCGATGTGGCCCCATCCGGTGACGAGCGTCGTGCCGTAGAGCGGCTTGAACTCCTCGAACTCGCTGCCGTCGAGGATGCGGGCGAGCACTTCGCGCGCCTCGAACGGCTGGCGCACGTCGGCGCTTGGGATGCCGAGCAGTTCATCGGGGTCGTACGCCGGATCGATTGGTGCGCGGTCGGGGCCGGGCCCGGCCTTGCGCCAGCGCAGATGCTCGACGATCTGGCGGCCGATGCGCAGGGCATCGGGCTCGTCGAGGGCGAGGTAGTCGGCAAGGCCGGAGGTGCGCGCATGCATCTCCGCGCCTCCGAGCTCCTCCTCGTCCGCGTCTTCGTCGATGGCCATCTTCACCAGCGGCGGACCGCCGAGGTACACGCGCGCGGCGTCCTTCTGCAGGACGACGTAGTCGCTCATGCCCGGCACATAGGCGCCGCCCGCCGTGCTCGATCCGAAGACAAGCGTGACGGTCGGGATGCCAGCGGCCGAGAGTTGTGTGAGGTTCTTGAAACTCGCACCGCCGGGGACGAAGATCTCCGCCTGCTTCGGCAGGTCGGCGCCGCCCGACTCGGTCAGGCTCACGAGCGGCAGTCGGTTGAGTTTGGCGATCTCCATCGCGCGCAGTCCCTTGGCCACGGATGTGGGTCCCTGTGCTCCGCCCTTCACCGTCGGATCGTTGGCCACGACCATGACCTCGGTGCCGTGGACTCGGCCGATGCCCGTGACGACTCCGCCTCCGAGCGGATCGTCGGTGCCCCAGCCAGCGAGAGGACTCAACTCCAGGAAGGGCGAACCTCGGTCAAGGAGGAGGTTGATCCGCTCGCGCGGCAGGAGCTTGCCCCGACCGCGATGGCGGGCGACGGTGCGTGCGTTCTTCTCCGGGTCATTGCTGCCACCGCCGGCGATGACCTTCGCCAGCAGGGTGTCGATCTCCGTGAGGGCCTCGAGCATCGCCGCGCGATTGGCCGCCGTGACGACGGGATCGAGTCGCGAGCGCAGGACAGGCGCCATGGATTTGACACTAGCGTCAACTTGACACGCTCGTCAACTCCTTGGAAGGGGAAAGGGGAGAGAGGAAGATGGCGGCATGACTCACGACCCGCTCAGCCAGTGGACCGCGGTAGCCCGCCAGGCCTTGGCCACCGACCTCGGCGTGGACATTCCCGAGGTAGACGCGCAACTCCTCCTCGATGTTGCCCGCGATGCAGCCCATGCGGTGGATCGTCCCGCCGCACCCATCACGACGTTCCTCCTCGGCTACGCCGTCGCCAAGGCCGGTGATGGCACGCTCCAGGAGGCGGCTCAGACACTCCAGCGCCTGAGCGGGGAGTGGGACCTGGGCCTGCACCGAGCCTGATCGTCGGAGCGTCGCCTCCCCTCGTCGGTGCCGCGGTGGCACTCTGGCCAGGTGAGCTCCGCACTCCCCTGGGACCAGGCGCGCCGTGTGGCGGCAGCAGCCGCTCGGCCACTCAACCCCGTGGCGGTGCGACTCGAGGCCGCGCTCGGCTGCGCGCTCGCATCGCCGATCGCCGCACTCACCGACCTTCCACCATTCGACTCGGCCGCGATGGATGGCTACGCCGTCGCCGGCTCCAGCCCATGGCTGCTCTCCGATGCTGACCTGCGCGCAGGAAGTGAAGGGCTCACGCGTCTGGATTCCGGCACCGCCGTCGCCATCGCCACCGGCGCCGCACTCCCCCAGGGGTGCGATGCCGTGCTGCGCACGGAGCAGGCAGGAATCGAGACCGCACTGCACGGCAATCGGCTCTATGCGCTGGATCCGCTCACCGGGCTGCCCGATGACTCCGGGACATCCCTTCCCCCTGGCACCGATGTGCGCCCGCGGGGCGAGGAGTGCGCCGCGGGAGAGCCGCTCGTGCCGGCAGGCTCCGTCGTCACGCCCGCGATGCTCGGCCTGGCAGCGGCAGCGGGATACGACGCTCTCGACGTCATCCCGCCACCGACGGTGGCGGTACTCGTCCTCGGCGATGAACTCCTCGAACGAGGGCTGCCGCGGCCTGGTCGCGTGCGCGATGCGCTGAGCCCCCTGGTGCCGCCGTGGCTCGCAGACCTAGGCGCGCGCGCCAATCCCCCCATCCGGGTCCCCGACACGAGGCAAGCCCTGCTCGATGAGATCGAGGACTCCACCGCAGACGCCATCGTGACCACCGGCTCCACTGCATCAGGGCCGGTCGACTTCGTGCACGACGTACTCGATCATCTCGGCGCACGGTGGATCATCGACGGCGTCGAGGTGCGACCCGGGCATCCCATGCTGCTCGCCGTACTCCCCGACGGGCGCCCATTCGTGGGTCTACCCGGCAATCCCCTCGCTGCGGTGAGCGGCCTGGTCACCCTGGCCGCGCCGGTCATCGCCTCTCTGCGCGGGGTGCCGCTTGACGACGACGAGGTCATCCTCGGTGTCGATGTCACCAGCCACCCCAGGGACACCCGGATCATCCCCGTTGTCGTCGAGGAGGGCCGTGCGCGACCCCTGCGCTTCGACGGGCCCGCGATGCTGCGCAGCCTCGCGCTCGCGGATGCGCTCGTGGCGATCCCGCCGTCGGGAGGGCTCGCCGGAAGTGCCGTGCCTCGGCTCCCCGTCCCCGTTGTCCGCTAGCGTGAGCAGACGTGGCCGACAAGAAGCGTCAGCGCACCGCCGCTGTCGATGAAGATCCCGAGGCCCTGACCGCCCGGATCCTGCTTCCGAGCAAGCCGTGGAGCCCCTCTCGCAACATCATCGTCCGCGTCCTGATCGCGGTGGGAGCCTTGGTCGTCGCCGCCGTGATCGTCTACGCCGAGGGTGACTGCTACGCCGACAGGGGAGACATCGGCGGCATCACCTGGGTGGACGCGTTCTACTACGCGACCGTGAGCCTCTCGACAACCGGCTACGGCGACATCGTGCCGG
>JBEGMG010000142.1:0-7104 GCA_041183165.1 Actinomycetota bacterium
ACCTTGTCGAGGGACGCAGTGCAGGCCATGAGCTCGGCGAGTACGGCGACGCGCGCGGAGAGCCCACTGGGCACCTTGTAGACGAAGGTGTCGGGGCGCAGGTACATGTGCTCGGCCATGCCTCCGAAGAGGTGCGGGGCCACCGCCGACGACAGTGAGTTGCCGTAGGCAACGCTGTTTTCACACCAGACGTACCCCATGACGTGCTTGCACTCGTAGCAGTGGCCGCAGACGACGTCGGGGCACATGGTCACGCGGTCGCCGACCTTGAGCGGCTTGCCGTAGAACTCCAAGCCTTCGGCCGCACCGGGACCGAGCTCGGAGATGACACCGACGTTCTCGTGTCCCTGGATGATGGGGAACGGCGTATCGCACTCGGCTGGAGTGCCGACGTACTGCTTCGTCTCGCCCATGTAGGTGTGCTTGTCGGTCCCGCAGATACCGGCCATCTCCATCTGCATGAGGGCCGATCCCTCGACCAACGTGGGCCACGGGAAGGACTGCACCTCGTAGCGACCCGGGGCGGTGAGGACGGCAGCCTTGATTTCGGTCATGCCCTCACGCTAGGCGAGTCCCACGGCGATTTCCGGAAATCAGCGAGCCCCCAATGTCTAGAAATCAAGTGACGTCCATGCGGGCGAGGTAGGCGAGCACCCACGTGCCGTCCGGCATTCTCGCCCACCCGGAGTCAGGCAGCGCACCTGTCGGCAGTACCGAAGTGCCGTCCTCGACGAATCCGGAAGCATCACCAACGAAGGGCAGACCCGCAGAGTCACCACGTGACGTGAGCAGCCGAGTGCGACCATCCGCCAGGCACGCCGCACTCCAAGGGAATGCGGTGCCGAGCCCGGGGGGCGTGGGCCCCTCGACGAACGTCACCCCATCACTCGAGGTGGCGAAGACGACACCCTCGGGAGCATTCACCCACATCAGCCACTCGCCTGCGCAGTGGGCAACCGTGGGGTCGTAGACCATCGTGCCTCTATCCAGTCGAGGACCGGGATCTACGACGAAGCGAACGCCGAGTGCGGACCCTGGCTTGGACGTGGCCGAGTAGATCTGGGATCGACCGGGTGACCCGACCGGCTGCATCCAGAAAAGGCGGATGCTGCCGTCCGACATCACCACAGCGCTCGGATCGACACCATTTGCCCCGCCGACGTTGGTCTGGAAGCCCTCGACGGCGACCCGGTAGTACGCCCACCGGCCCGCAGCGTCGCGGATGCCGACGGCCATGACATTGCCCTGCGCCCAACTGACGAAGTAGGCGAGCAGCCTGCCGTCGGGCAGTGCGACCAGATTCGGCACTCCCGCCTGGTCGATAACCGAGGCGGAGATCGGGAACGACCTACCTTCCGCTGACGGGCTGACAGCCATCCCCGTGGCCCAGGGGCCGACCTCCTTCGCGTCCGCAGGCGCTGGCCGCTCTACGCCGCGCGTCGCGACGAAGGCGAGCGAGGCGATCTCCTCGTTGTTGCCCGGGCTAGGAGGCGGCGCTGGCCGGGCCTTGCGTACCCAGACCAAACCCGTGCCCTTCTTCTTGGTGCAGGTGTAGACCCACTGCGGAGTGACCACCCGCTTGCCCACCTTGGTGCACGGTGCGCCGGGTTTAGGGGCGGCATCGACCGGTGAAGCGACGCCCACGACGAGGCCGATCAGCAGAAGTCCTGCGAAGGCAATCCCTGCAGCACGACGCATGCGCGGAGTGTAGGCAGGACGCCGTGGGAACGCGCGAAAAGGACTGATCCCCCCACTTTCGTGAGGGGATCAGATGCGTGGCAGGTAGAGGATTCGAACCTCTGTAGCTTTCGCGACGGATTTACAGTCCGCTCCCATTGGCCGCTCGGGCAACCTGCCAGGGCGACCTATCGTAGACGGGCCCCGTGAGACCTCAGAGCCGGGCCGCAGCGACTGCCGCGAGGAGCCCGGGTGCCACGGTGACGTCCGCCCCGAAGGCCGTCGCCGTAACGGGAACGCCGATGAACGCCGCACCGGCGTCGACAGCGGCCGCGTGATCCCAGGTCGAGTCGCCGATCATCACGCAGGAGGACACCGGCACGCCGAGGCGCTCGGCCGCCACGACGATCCCCGCCCCCGAGGGCTTGGCGGGAATGTGCGGATCACGGCCGATGACGACCTCGATATGCACCCCGTGGTGGGCCAAGGCCTCACGCGCGACGTCCTCCGGAAGCAGGGTCACGACCGCGCGAGGAGCGCCGCCCAGCGCCTGGTCAAGCGATTCGAGTCCGGGCATGGCCGTCGATTGCGGGATGGCGGCCCGCTCGTGGGCGGCGACGGCGCGCGAGGCCGGACTCCAGCGCCCATCGCCTGCGAGCGCGACCAGGATCGACATCGTCGACAGGGTCGGGGCGTCCCAGTCCGCATCGGGCACCGCGGCGCCGACTCCGTCACCGACCATCTCGGTCAGATCGCGCAGTGCCGCGGCGTAGTCCGTGAAGGACTGCAGGTCCACGAGCGTGCGGTCGAGGTCGAAGACGAGGCCTGTCACATCATCCCGGCTCATGCGCCCATGGAACCCGCAACCGATCGGCCTGGCAAGCACGCTCGACAACTCAACGGTCACGGAAGTCCCCTACGCTCGGAGAATGCGCAGGCTGGCCGCGATTGCCCTCGCCCTCATGGCGCTCGCCGCTCCGGCGACAGCCGAAGCCGCACCGACGCGCGTCGTCGCCTCCGCATGGGTTGAAGGCACCTACTCCCTCCCCGGCGTTCTCGGCTACCGCACACTGCACTTCACCCTGTACGCCGACGGTCGCCTCCTGACGACAGGAGAAGATGATGCGAAAGGTGTGACGACATACGAGGTGGCGAGGATCAGCCCGAGAGAGTCCCGGCGGATGCGCGAACTCCTGGTACGCGCCACGGATGGCGTCGACTTCGGTGATGTCCCGGTGGCTGATGTCGGCTACACGCGCACCCGAGTCATCCTCGACGGTCGCCTGACCACGTCGATGACGAATGCCCTGCAGATGGACACCGGGCTCACACCCGCCCAGACCCAGGCCCGCGAGC
Source organism: Actinomycetota bacterium (assembly GCA_041183165.1). Lineage (GTDB taxonomy): Bacteria > Actinomycetota > Actinomycetes > S36-B12 > S36-B12 > Mxb001. The sequence continues at coordinate 3,034 of JBEGMG010000142.1, forward strand.
GGCTGCGCAGGAGCATCCAGCGCTTCGAAGAAGTACCCGCCGACCCCTTCATCCCCCTGGCCTACGAGGTCCGCCGCGTCCTGCGGGACGAGCCGGGCATCCAACTCGAGTGGCCCGGACCCTCGCTTCCGGCCGGTGCATGCGGGCAGATCTCTCGCGCGGACTACCTGGCCTTCCCGGACTCCTATCGACAGGGCGGCCGCTACACGTGGCGGGGACAGCAGTTCGATCTCTGGACGCGACCTCTCATGCCAGGAGAACGCGCCTGCCGCTCGTGACCATCCATGGTCCACAATGTCGCCATGGCCGACAACAGTTTCGACATCGTCTCCAAGCTCGACCGCGCAGAGGTCGACAACGCCGTGACCCAGGCAGCCAAGGAGCTCGCCCAACGCTTCGACTTCAAGGGCACGGGTGCCAAGGTGGAGTTCAAGGGCGAGATGACCATCGAGCTCGAGGCTGAGACCGAGGACCGCGTGAAGGCCGCCCTTGATGTCCTCAAGGAGAAGCTCGTCAAGCGCGGCGTCAGCCTCAAGGTGCTCGACGCCGGCGAGGTGCGCGCTTCCGGTCGCCTCAACAAGATCACGTGCCAGCTCAAGGAAGGCATCACGCAAGATCAGGCCAAGAAGCTCGCCAAGCTGATCCGCGACGAGGGACCGAAGAAGGTCAAGACGCAGGTCCAAGGCGACGAGTTGCGCGTCTCGAGCCCGAGCCGCGATGACCTCCAGGAGGTCATCGCACTGGTAAAGGAAGCCGACCTCGACTTCCCTGTCCAGTTCGTCAACTACCGCTGACGCGCTCCGCCGACTGGACCGTCACGGTCGGCGCCTCGTCCTCCGACTCCGTCCGGCGACCGAGCGTCGATGCGATGAGCACACCACCGATGACCGCGACCGTGAAGCTGTAGAAGCCGAGCATCACCTCAATGGGGAAGGCCTCTCCCTCGCCGGCAAAGGGCCTCAGCATCAGCAGGAGCAAAGGCTGCAGCACTGCCGAGACGAGAAGCGCGATCCCGGCCCAGCGAGGACGCAGGATCGCCGCGGGCACCATGAGCACGAGCGCGAGGGCGCCGAGGGCGATGGCCCACATGTCGCCTGAGGAGAGCCACGACCCCATGCCGATCGCGGTGGCCACGAGCGCGCGAAGCGCGAGCAACACGATGCCCACGATCCAGACAACGCGGTGGCGGGCCGGCTCACGCCCCGCAACGAGGGAAACGACCAGCACGGTGATGGCCAAGGCCATCCCTACCATTACGTCGACGTAGATCACCCAATTCATGGCCGCACCTCCACCACCAGCGTGACCCGCCGTAGGTCGCGGCGCTAGGGCCGAAAGTCCAGTGACCGGTCAGGGAGCGCGGAAGTCCTCGAGACGCTCGATGCCATGGCGCAGATCCTGCGCCTCGGACGCCGGGTAGTCATGCGCCGGCACCCAGTGCAGAGCGTCGAAGGGGCACACCTCGACGCAGATCCCGCAGTACATGCACAGGCCCCAGTCGATGGTGAAGGAGTCGAGCACGGCGACGCTGCGCGGTCGACGAGCACCGGGCTCGCTGACCTCCTCGTTGTGGCTCTCGATGTGGATGCACCAATCGGGGCATTCCTTGACGCAGAGCATGCACGAGGTGCACGCCGCCGCTTCGAGTGCGATTGCGCCTCGCGCTTGAGGGACCACGTCACTCATCGCTGCTCCAGCCACTCGGCGGGTACGCCGGGCACGCTCACCCGGCGCCGACCCGCCTCCTCGGCTCCCGGCCACGGTGTCTCGACGCGCGCGACGAGGGGTGTGTCCTTGCGCAGCGGTGGCGGCCCCTCGATGCCGTGCAGCAGGAGCGGGCGCAGGTCGGGGTGGCCGCGGACCTCGACACCGAACATCTCGTGGATTTCGCGCTCGTGCCACGCCGCGGCAGGGAGTACGTCGGTGACGGAATCGAGCATGGGTGCAGCGCGGTCGAGGTGCGTATGCCCCCAGACCTCATCCAGTCCGCCAGCCGCGGGTCGGCGTACCAGGTGGATGACGACCTCGATCACCCCCGATTGCGGGCGGTCCACGGCGGTGAGCAGGTCGAGCCGGTCGTAGCCGTCGGCCACGCGGATGGCGACCTGCGCGGCCCAGGGATCCCAGCGCTCGCCCGGGGGGCCGCTCATGCCGGCACCACCAGGGAGACGAGGGCATCGACCAGTGCCTCGGGGCGCGGTGGGCACCCCGGGATGTACGTCGTGACGGGGATGACCTGATCGACGCCCTTCGTCACCGAGTAGGAGTCCCAGTAGGGGCCGCCGGAATTGCTGCACGCGCCGAAGGACACCGCGGCCTTGGGCTCGGGCAGCGCCTCCCAGGCGGCCAGCACCTGAGGAGCCAGCGCATCCGTCACCGTGCCCGAGACCACCAGCACCGCCGCGCTGCCGGGGGCATCCGTCTCGGCCGGCACGAGGAGGCCCCGGCCGATCGCCGCGGCGAACTCCACGGCGCAGCAGGCCAGGCCGAGGTCGCGGACGTGGATGCGGACATCGGGCCGCCCTGCCACGGCGTACTCCCGCTGATCACCGGCCATACCGGCAGCGTAATCGCCCCCTGAGGGCCGTCCCGCGCGTCGGCACCGGTCTGGGGACGGGCGAAGGGGCCCGGGTGGACAATGGGCGCGGCCCCCGTGGCCACCCGTCGACGAAGAGGTGAACGTGAGCACCCAGGCCAAGTCGGTCGTCCCCCTCGGTCATGTCGTCATTCGCTTCGCCGGGGACTCCGGCGATGGCATGCAGCTCACCGGCGATCGCTTCACCTCCGAGACCGCAGGTCTTGGCAACGACCTCTCCACGCTGCCCGACTTCCCGGCCGAGATCCGCGCACCTGCCGGCACCCTCGCGGGAGTCTCGGCCTTCCAGCTGCACTTCGCCGACCACGACATCATGACGCCGGGCGACCGCCCCGACGTCCTCGTCGCCATGAACCCCGCCGCCCTCAAGGCCAACATCGGCGACCTGCGCCCCGGCTGCGATCTCATCATCAACACCGATGAGTTCACCAAGCGCAATCTCGAGAAGGTCGGCTACACGACCAACCCGCTCGAGGACGGCAGCCTCGACGCCTTCGCGATGCACGACATCGCGCTCACGTCGATGACAGTCGAGGCACTGGCGGGCTTCGACATCTCCAAGAAGGACGCCGAACGCGCGAAGAACATGTTCGCCCTGGGTCTGCTCTGCTGGCTCTACAGCCGCCCCACCGAGGGCACGCTCAACTACCTCAAGGGGAAGTTCGCGAAGAAGCCCGAGATCCTCGCGGCCAATATCGCCGCATTCGAAGCAGGCTGGTCATTCGGTGAGACGACCGAGGCCTTCTCCGTGCGCTACGAGGTCAAGCCCGCACCGATGCAGCCGGGTGCCTACCGCAACATCACCGGCAACCCCGCCTTGGCCTACGGCCTCATCGCCGCGTCCCAGCAGTCAGGACTCCCGCTCTTCCTCGGCACCTACCCGATCACTCCGGCGTCCGACATCCTGCATGAGCTGAGCAAGCACAAGAACTTCGGCGTCATCACCTTCCAGGCCGAGGATGAGATTGCCGGTATCGGTGCAGCGCTCGGTGCGTCGTACGCCGGATCCCTCGGCGTGACGACTACGTCGGGTCCGGGCATCGCGCTGAAGTCGGAGACCATCGGCCTGGCTGTCTCGCTTGAACTGCCGCTCATCATCGTCGACGTGCAGCGCGGAGGTCCCTCTACAGGACTGCCCACGAAGACCGAGCAGGCCGACCTGCTGCAGGCGATGTTCGGTCGCAACGGCGAGGCGCCCGTGCCGATCGTGGCACCGCGATCCCCCGGTGACTGCTTCGACGCCGCAGTGGAGGCCGCCCGCATCGCCGTCACCTACCGCACGCCCGTCTTCCTGCTCTCCGATGGCTACCTCGCCAACGGCTCGGAGCCGTGGCGCATCCCCGACCTCGACTCCCTGCCGCAGATCGACCCCGCATTCACCACCGAGCCCAATCGCGAGGACGGCAGCTTCTGGCCCTACCTGCGTGACGAGGAGACGCTCGCGCGGCCCTGGGCAGTTCCGGGCACGCCGGGTC
>JBEGMG010000143.1:0-5292 GCA_041183165.1 Actinomycetota bacterium
CAGCATCTGGGTCCCCCGCGAGTGCAACCAGGGTGGCCGCAGCGAGCACAAGGAGGGCCGCGCCCTCGACTGGATGATCAACTCCAAGATCCCCGAGCAGAACGCCCAGGCTGAGTCGTTCTTGCAGTGGCTCCTCGCCACTGACGAGAACGGAAATGAGTTCGCCATGGCGCGCCGCCTTGGCGTGATGTACATCGGCTGGGGCGATGAGATCTGGGAGTCCTACACGCAGCGGTGGACCGAGCTGAAGGGCTGCTACAGCACTCCGCAGAGCGGATACGACACGTACTGCCATCGCGACCACATCCACATCTCCTTCTCCTGGGACGGCGCAGCGGGCCAGACCAGTTTCTGGGGAGGGGATCCGACCCCGGCGCCCTTCTGCACGGCGTCGCGCACTCCCTCGACGAGTCCCGCGGACCCGGGTGACGGCCTCGACTTCGTCCCCGTGGCGGCGCAGCGCCTGCTGGACACGCGCAGCGGCTACGGCAACGGCGGCAAGCCCTGCCGTCTCGCAGCCCGCTCGAGTGGCGGTGCGGGATCTCCCCTCGTGATCGACCTGGCTGGACGCAAGGACTCTCCTGGCGAGCGTGTCAAGGCGGCGGCAGTGCGAGTAACCACCCTCGGCTCCAACTCGCCCGCGACCCTGCGCTCCTCGGCGACAGGCGTGCTGTCCAGTGTCGTGGTCAACAGCAAGCGAGAGCTCGTCTCCATCGTGCCGGTCGGAAGCGACGGCACCATCGCGCTGACGACCGACTCGGGAGCCACTCACGTCACGGTCGACCTGCTCGGATACTTCGTCACGCCCGGCTCCGGGTCACCGACGGAAGGCCGGCTCCTGGCGCATGCCAATCAGGTCGTCTACGACACCAAGCTCATCAATCAGCCACTCCAGCCCGGCGAGAAGCGCGTCGTCGACGTCGCTGTAGGGGCTACGGCGGACGGCCCGCCGGCAGGCGCCTTGCTCACCGTCGGGCTCTCCGGCGCAGACAAGGGCGGCCGACTGCTGCTCCGTCGCACGGGCGACAGGCAGTCGCCGGCTGCTCCGTCCATCGCCTACCAGCGTGGTGCGGCCATCTCCGTCCCCGTGATCGCTGCGCTGGATCCGGAGGGCCGGGTCACCGTCGTCAACACGGGCAAGGGCGTGGTCGACCTCACCCTTGCCGTCCAGGCGTCAGCGGTGCGGACACCCGAGTTGGGCGCGCTGCTCATCCCCGTGACGCCGGTCGAGGTGCGTCGTGCTCGCGCCACGCTGACCGACATCGTGCCGACGCCGGACAGCGACGGTGCCGTGACAGCCGACACGTTCGCGGAGCGCACCGCGGAGAGCGCCTTTGGCGCGACCGCTGCCGTGCTGCGGGTCACCGCGTCCGGGGTCAAGGGTGGGGAGGTCACCTTCTATTCCCTGGCCGAGCCCACCGTGCCCTCGCTGGTCCTGCCCCGGCGTACCAAGGTCACGGGCCTCATCGTCGTCCCGCTCGACAGCAAGGGCACGCTACGCCGCAACGTCGTGGGCGACGTCGACGTGACGGCGCACGTGGTCGCCTACTTGCGCTAGCGCAGGCGCTGTCTCAGGCACGACGTACGATCGGCCCCGTGCCCGACCTGAATCCCGCCCAGCAGGAGGCCGTGAGTCATCGCGGCAGTCCGCTGCTCATCGTTGCGGGTGCGGGTTCGGGCAAGACGCGCGTCCTCACCCAGCGCATCGCGCACCTCATTCGCAGTGAGGGCGTCCGGCCCTCTGAGATCCTCGCGATCACCTTCACCAACAAGGCCGCTCGCGAGATGCAGGAGCGCGTCGCCGCTCTCGTCGGTCCGGCCTCACGGGCCATGTGGGTCATGACCTTCCACTCCGCGTGCGTGCGCATCCTTCGTCGAGAAGCGGGGCGCCTGGGCATCTCCACGAACTTCTCGATCTACGACGCCGCCGACTCGCAGCGGCTGATGTCGATGGTCGTCAAAGACCTCGATCTCGACCCCAAGCGGAACCCTCCGCGCGGGCTCTCATCGCGGGTCTCCCACCTGAAGAACGAGCTCATCGACGAGGAGACCTTCGCGCGACGGGCCGAGACCCCGGCGGATCGGGTCCTCGCGGAGGCCTATGCGGAGTACCAGCGCCGGCTGCGCCGCGCCAACGCCTTCGATTTCGACGATCTCATCGGCTCGACGGTCGCGCTGCTCCAACTCTTCCCCGATGTGGCCGAGCACTATCGGCGCCGATTCCGTCACATCCTCGTGGACGAGTACCAGGACACCAACCATGCTCAGTATGTCCTCGTGCGCGAGCTGGTCGGTGACGGTGCAGGCGGCGTCCCGCCGGGCGAACTCTGCGTGGTCGGTGATGCCGATCAGTCGATCTACGCATTCCGTGGAGCGACCATCCGCAATATCGAGGAGTTCGAGCGCGACTACCCCGAGGCCAAGACCGTGCTGCTGGAGCAGAACTATCGCTCGACCCAGACCATCCTCGATGCTGCCAATCGTGTGATCGCACGCAACGGCGGACGCCGAGCCAAGAGGCTGTGGACCGATGCGGGAGCCGGCAATCCCATCGTGACCTACGTCGCGGACGATGAGCATGACGAAGCGCGTTTCGTCGCCGACGAGATCGATGCCCTGGTCGACGACGCCGGAGTGCGGCCGGCGGACGTCGCGGTGTTCTACCGGACCAACGCCCAGTCCCGCTCCCTCGAGGAGATCTTCGTCCGCGTGGGTCTGCCCTACACCGTCGTCGGCAGTGTGCGCTTCTACGAGCGGCGCGAGATCCGCGACGCCGTCGCCTACCTGCGCGCTATCGCCAACCCCGACGATGACGTCTCAGTGCGACGCATCCTCAATGTGCCCAAGCGCGGCATCGGGGACCGGGCCGAGGAGGTCATCGAAAGCTTCGCGCAGCGGGAGCGGATTTCCTTCGGAGCTGCGTTGGATCGGGCGGCAGAGATCCCGGCGCTGGCATCGCGTTCCCAGGCGCAAGTGGTTGCCTTCGCCCAGTTGCTCTCGGACCTGCGCACACTGGAGGAGTCAGGGGCGGGTCCCGCCACCCTTCTCCAGGCAGTTCTCGAGCAGACCGGGTACCTCGCTGAGCTTCAGGCCTCGCACGATCCCCAGGACGAGACGCGCGTGGAGAATCTCGCCGAGCTCGAGTCGGTGGCCGCCGAGTACGAGCGGGATACCGAGGATCCGAGCCTGGCCGGCTTCCTCGAGCGCGTATCGCTCGTGGCGGATGCCGATGAGATTCCCGACGACGAGGAGGGTGTCGTCACCCTCATGACCTTGCATACGGCCAAGGGTCTTGAGTTCCCCGTGGTCTTCCTCACCGGCATGGAGGACGGCGTATTCCCGCACATCCGATCCCTCGGTTCGGAGTCGGAGTTGGAAGAGGAGCGCCGCCTCGCCTACGTCGGCATCACGCGTGCGCGGGAGCGCCTCTACCTCAGCAGGGCGCTTTCCCGATCGGCTTGGGGGTCCCCGATGCACAACCCCGCCTCTCGATTCCTCGACGAGATCCCGCCCGAACTCGTCGAAAGTCGACGGGATGAGCCACTCCTCACCTGGTCCGGTTCCGCCTCTGCGTCTGCGCCTCGGCCTATGGCGGCCACGGGTGCCTTGAAGCGTCCCGAGCCGACAGCGGGCACGCGCCCGGTGGTGGCCCTGGCTGTGGGCGACCGAGTGCTGCACAAGACCTTCGGCATGGGCACCGTGACGGGCACCTCGGGTGTGGGTGACAAGGCGGAGGCGACTATCGATTTCGGGAGCGTGGGCACCAAGCGGCTGCTGCTGCGCTACGCGCCCGTCGACAAGATGTAGTGGGGGGTCAGCAGCCGTAATTGCGGCAGGCCCACGCCGGTGGCTTGGCGGGGATCCCGGGGCGGGAACCCGTCCATAGCCCCGCGGGATCAGTCGGAGTAAGCGCACTTCCCACGCGCACCTCGAAGTGAAGATGGGATCCGGATGAGTTGCCGGAGTTGCCCATCAGGCCGATGAGATCTCCCGCGTTCACACGCTCACCCTTGCGGACCTTGATCTTGTCGAGGTGTCCGTAGCGCGTCTGGGTGCCGTCAGAGCGCATGATCATGATGAGGTTGCCGTAGCCGCCGTAGTTGAACTCCGCGTACTCCACGCGTCCATCAGTGGCGGCGTAGACCGGGTCGCCCGTCTCCCCGTTGAAGTCCAGGCCGGCGTGACCGCGCGGCCACGAGTCGCTCACGTCGCCAAAGCGGCCGCTGATGGGAGTGCCCCACGTCACGGGGTAGCTATAGGCCGGACCTTCGCGCTGGGCCTTGCGCTCGGTGGTCGCGGCTGGCTGCGCCTCGCTTGTCGTGCGCGCTGTCGAGGATCGCGCCGCTGTCACGGAGGCGAGGTGGGCGATACCGGCGGACCCGTCGAGTCGGCCTGCGGTGGCGAGATCGACGCTGGCGCCCGCACCGAGCGCCACGCCCGCTCCACCGGCTCCCGCGACCGGGCCGCTCGGGCGGGAAGCCGCGAGGGAGGGAGCCCCCGCCGTCAGCACGAGGGCGCCCTGGGCGACCACGAGCGTGGCCGCCACCATGAGCGGCACGACGAGACGGCGCATAGGAGCGGTTTATCAGTCCGGGGTCATCGACCACCAGTCCACTGTGACTGGTGTGACTGGTGGGACACCTGATGTGACGTGTGTCACATGTTCAGAAGGCAGGTGTAGGGGGATGCCCCGGTTCGTCCAGGAGGGCAAGCGTCGTGGCGATCTCCCGGACCACTCGCCCGTCGACGGGTAGGGAGAGGTGGCCGACGCCCTGGACCAGCACATTGCGGGCCCGCAGATCGGGGTGCTCGACGCGAGCATGGGATCGGGGGATGACCAACTGGTCGATATCCGACCAGAAAGCGAGGAACCGCGTGCGGCAGCCCGGGGCTGGCTCGGCCAGCTCGGTGATGATGTCGCCGTCAATCCGCATCTGGCGCGCGGTCTCGAGAGGCACGATGTGCGCCGGGAGCGTGCCGCTGTGAGGGCTGCCCAGGGTCACGAGGGTGTGCACGCGCTCGTCACCACCGAGGCGCTGCACCAGATAGCGTCCGATGAGACCGCCGAGGGAGTGGCCGATCACGTGCACGCGCTCATGCCCGGTGTCCTCGCACACCTGGTCGATGAGGGTGCCCAGTCGCTCGGCCACGCTGCGAATGTCGTCGGTCAGCGCCGAGTAATTGAGGGCGTACGTCGAGCCGAACCCGCGACGGTGCAGGCCGCGCCGCAGGACGGTGAAGATGGAGCGATTGTCGAAGATGCCGTGGACCAGCACGATCGGCGTGCCGGCA
>JBEGMG010000144.1:0-2876 GCA_041183165.1 Actinomycetota bacterium
CATGTGGCGATGGCGGCGTAGGAGATCGCTTCAGTCTCGTTCCACGCCACGCCCATGTCGGCGCGAATCCAGGTGTCCGTCCCCGTCTTGTTCCACAGGCGCACCGTGCCAGCACCGTGCGCGAGTGGATCGAGGCGAAAGGGTGCGGCGACCATGCTGAGGTCGACGCCGGTGAGCAGCCATCGCTCGACGAGTGCGGCCGCGGCGGGGCTGATTCCGGCCTGGGACTCCCCTGCGGCCGCGAGGTGGATGCGTCGCGCGACGTCGGCCAGCTCGCGGGCGGTGCCTGTCGAGAGCATCGGCGGATCGCCGGCCGTGCGTGTGTTGCGCACGCGATCGTGGAGTCCGCTGTCAACGCAGCCGAGGGCACGCGCACGATTCGACACCGACTCCAGTCCAACCAGATCGAGTAGGACATTCGTCGCCCAGTTGTCACTCACCGCCGCGACCAGGACGCATGCGTCCACAAGCGGCAGCGAGTCCTGGGCGAGGTGCTGCCACAGTCCAGAGTCACCCACCGCGAGTAGGGGATCTCTCTGGACGATCTGCTGCTCATCGACGAGGCCAATGACCATGCGCTCGGCGATCTCGCTGAGCAGGAAGACCTTGCCGATGCTCGCCGTGGGGTGGACCAGATCCGCAGCCTCCTCGTCGATCATGACGCCGTTCGCGTCCATGAGGCAGAAGGACCAGTTGAGGGGCACCGCTGAAGTCTAGGAATGCGCGGTGACCGGTCAGGGACCGATCCGGCTCTTCACATCGTCCCCCTGGGAGCACAGCGTGGTCCTCACGCCCTGTGGATCGGGCACCCTCCGGCTGCAGCCGAAGGGCAGGAGAGCAGGAGGCCCCGTGAATAGTCGAATGTCCATCGCCGCGGCATTGGCCGTGTCCGCCCTGGTCCTCGTCGCACCCGGTGCGGCGTCAGCCTCAGTAGGGGTGAGCAACCCCGTCGCGTTTACATCGAACGGCACCGTTTCCGGCGGGTGGACCTGGGTGCATGACGACACGCACACTGCATCGTGGACCTTCAACATGGGGACGCTTGAGGGAGCGCAGGCTGGCACGGTGCGCCTCAACGTGAACGCCCTGGTCTCCAATCGCGTCGACGGCGGGGCGGGCTTCTCGGCAAGCAGTGTGCGATTCGTGGCGCGTTGCGGCAGTACGAGACAGGTCCTGAAGGTGAAGCTCGTCAACCCCTTCCGCCCCATCGTCCCGGGCGATTCACTCGGCCTCGGGTGGACCGCAATGGGGCACAGCAGCCAGCCACTGCGCGTCGCGAGGTTCGCGGGGTGCGCTCAGATCGAGGTGACGATCGGGGGGCCTTACGCGCAGCAGCGCGCGATCGGATTCATACCGGCCTCACTGAAGTTCGGCTACAGGTGATCAGCTCGCGAACACCTCCGCCCCGCTCCTAAACGATGGTGGCGGGGGACTACTCGTCGGAAACGAGGATTCGGCGGTACTGGGCGCCGTCGCGCAGCGTCACCACTGTGCCGGGTCCGTGTCCCTTCACGGCGCAGAAGTCGGTGCCGTCAGGCGATTCGAAGGTCCCCAACTTCGTCTCGGGCAGGCCTTCGCCGGTGACTTTGTGTCCTTGGACTTCGCTGAGCACGTCATCGACGTGGTCGATGCTCGTCACATCACCGCGTGGGACCCCAAACGACTTGTGCATCGAAAGCAGGTGCTCTTTGGTGGTGAGTTCGACGGACACTTCCTCATCGGTCACGACAAGCTTCGCCATGACGCGCACGCTACACGTCGGAGCCCTCATCCGCGGAGGGACCGGCGCTCCAATCGCTGGGCGATCACGATCGACATGGTGTCGACGAATCCTCGCGTGACGCGACCTACGCCCCTGGTTCCTTCGCCTGAGGAGAACGCGACACCGACGATGGAGGTGCCGGCCAGGTAGTAGCTGACGTATGAGTCACCGACAAAGGCGAATTCCGTGTCAAAGGCCTCGATAACAGCGTCATAATCGAGGAACAGCGTGAGGCCCGGCGTGCCGAAGAGGGCTCGGGTCTGGTTCACCCCGGTGTTGATCACCATCCTCGTGGCAATCCCGTCACCCGCCATATCGACCTCTACCCGTCCCTCGCATTGCGCCGCAAGCGAATTCAGCTGGCTCCACGCGCGCACTGCCGCCTCGCGTGTGCGGTACTGGTAGATGTAAGACCCGATGTCCTTGCCGGTCCGCGTGGCAACTGTCGAAGACATCTCCTGACGCGCCTGCCTCCCCCGGACAGCTTCGCCACTCTGATCCACACACAATGCGGGCCCACCAGCAAGGCTGCCGTTGAGAAATGTCTGCCGCGCCACCGGCGTGGTCCCACGAGACATCCAGCGCGGGATATCACCTGCACCGAGCGAGGAATTCGCCAAACCGCGCTCGCTCAATGGGCTATGCGCTGCGGCCTGAGCCGGTTGTGCAATGGCCAACGGCACGGTGAGGGCAACGGAGGCAGCAAGAGCCAGGAGAGGTCGCATGAGGGGTCGCATCACCAACGTCTACCAGCCTCACCGTTCCTTGGTCAATCCCCCGGGTCACGTGCCTGATGAGAGAAAGCCATGACCCTCCGACAACAGTCGAGGCCGGTAGCTCTCCGCGAGTTACCGGCCTATGACGTATGCAGACTTCTGTCGGGCTGACAGGATTTGAACCTGCGACCCCTTGACCCCCAGTCAAGTGCGCTACCAAGCTGCGCTACAGCCCGCCGCCCCGTAGTCCCAGGAGACCTGGCTTACGGGGACCGCGAAAGCCTATCCGAGCGACCGGGATGACTCCTACCCAGGTCAGCGGCGGCGCTTCTCGCGGATGCGCAGATTGATGCGGATCGGCGTGCCGACGAAACCGAACTCCTCGCGTAGACGCCGCT
>JBEGMG010000145.1:0-2933 GCA_041183165.1 Actinomycetota bacterium
GCGTTGCTTACTTCAGTGACACCTTGACGGGAAAGCGCTTGATCCCATTGACGAAGTTGGACCGCAGCCGCTCGACCGGGCCGGCGTGCTCCATGAAGTCGATGCGCGAGAGCAGGTCCTCAAACATGATGGTGATCTCCATGCGGGCCAGCGAGTTGCCCAGGCACATGTGGGGGCCGCCGCGGCCGAAGGCCATGTGCTCGTTGGGCTTGCGCATCACGTCGAAGACATACGGATCGGGGAAGACAGCCTCATCCCGATTGCCTGAGGCGAACCAGGTGACGACCTTGTCGCCCTCCTTGATCGTCGTGCCGCGCATCTCGACATCGCGGGTCGCCGTACGGCGGAAGTGGTAGACGGGACTGGCGAAGCGCAGGAACTCCTCCACCGCCCAGGGAATGAGCGACGGATCCTCCTGCAGGCGGCGCATCTGATCGGGGTGCTCGATGAGGTTGTTCATCGTGTGGCTGATCGTGTGACGGGTCGTCTCGTTGCCCGCGACGACAAGGAGCAGGAAGTAGGCGTGGAAGTCATCCTCGCTGAGCGGCTTGCCGTCGATCGGCGTGGCATTGACCAGCGTCGAGACCAGGTCCCTGCCCTCACGGCCGATCCGCTGGCGCTTGAGCTCGTCGCCGTACGCCCACACCTCGAGCGCGGCGGGCGAGCGGAAGGGGAGCATCCGGTACTTCTCGCTCTCCGGGTCGGAGGCAAGCACGTCAGCGTGCTCGGGGTCGGTGTTGCCCACCATGCGGTTGCCCCAGGCGATGAGCTTGGGGATGTCGGCGTCGGGTACGTCGAGCATGCGCGCGAGTACCCGGATGGGGAAGTCGGCCGCGACATCAGCGACGAAGTCGAATTCGCTCTTCGCGAACGCTGCGTCCAGAGTCGAGGCCGTCAGGCCACGCAGGAAGGTCTCGTAGCCCGCGAGCGCACGCGGCGTGAACTCACCCTGCATGAGCTTGCGCAGCGCACGGTGGCGCTCACCATCGGTCTCCAGCATCGACTTGCGCACGCGCAACTGATCGTCGTCGAGCTCCTCGAGATTGACCGCGCCCTTCTCTGACGAGTAGGTGTCGGTATCGCGCAGCACGTCCACGATGTCGTGGTAGCGCGTGATGGACCAGAAGCCCTGGTTGCCGTCGGGTTCAACATCCCAGTGCACCGGGTCCTCCGCCCGCAGGGCATCGAAGGTCGACCACGGCGGACCGGCCTCGAAGAGGTCGAGATCAGCGAGGGTGACGTCGGACTTCACGGACATGCAGCCTCCTGAGGTCGTAGCACCCGATCGTTCGGGCCCGAACTATCGGCATCGTGCCAGATGTTTGGGCCCAAACGGAAGGGACCTGGGACACTTCCCCCATGGCCGGCCCTCACACTCTCACCGAGACCGAGCGGCAGGTGGCTGATCGGCTGGGTGAGATGACCCTCGACTTCGAGGCCATGGCCGTCGTCTCCAACCTCTTCCGCGCGGCCAACGCCGTCCGGAACCACCTCGAGCGCACCGTCCTGGCGCCCGCCGACCTCACCTGGACGGCGTTCGTCGTGATGTGGGTCGTGTGGATCTGGGACCGGGTGGAGACCCGCACTATCGCCGCGGAGGGAGGCTTCTCCAAGGCCACCCTGTCCGGCGTACTCACCACCCTGGAAGGCCGCGGCCTCGTCGAGCGCTCGCGCAGCGAGGTCGACGGTCGTCTCGTCGATGTCTCCCTCACACCAGCAGGCGAGAAGCTCATGCGCACCCTCTTCCCGAAGTTCAACACCGAGGAGCGCTCAATCACGCGCCATGTCGAGGACCTGGGCAGTGCGGCCGCCATGCTGCGCGCGCTGACCGTGGCCACGGAGGCGTCCGCCTGACCGGTCACTGCCCACTGCACTGAGTGACCCCTCGCGCAGGATCTGCCTAGTGTCTATTGGTGAGGCAGCGGCATGTGGTTTCGGCATGCGCCGCCGCCCTCCTTCTCTCCGGGTGCGGCATCGGACTCGACACGTCATACGCAGACCCTGCAGTGCAGGCAACCTCGCTCACGGAATGCGAACCCATCACGCCCTACGACGACCTGGATGCCCTGAGCACAGCCCTTGCGGGCGAAGCATCGCTCTACGGGATCGTCGGTGCGGACATCGCTACTGATGTGCGCCTCACCAGCGGCGACATCGTCTTCGCCTTTGGGGACACGATCCTCGAGGAGTTCCTCGCGCGGGATACCTCGGTGCGCAATTCCCTCCTGTCCTTCAGCGAGGACCGCGCCTGCCTGGTGCTCGGCCCGGACGGATCGGCGTTCGTGCCCGACCGCGCCGATGGTGTCGGCTACTGGCCGACCTCGATGGTCGAGGTCGAGACGGGACGCACGATGGCGCTCTTCCTGCAGCGCGTACGCGAGACCAGCGACGGGGAATTCGTCAACCTCGGACCGAGCGTGGCAGAGGTCGCACTCGACCCTGACGGCCTCCCCCGCCTGGTGCGCGTGATCGACATCGGCGCCGACGAGCCGTCACGCCAGCGGATCGGCTGGGGTGCTGCGTCATGGCGCGGCCGCGATGACTACCTCTACATCTATGGCACCGCCAATCCTGAGACCGAACTCGTCTTCGGGTGGTCCCTGCACGTCGCACGCGTCCGCCCCGAGCAGGCCTTCGACGTGCTCGCCTGGGAGTACCGAACACCGGACGACTGGAGCCCCGATGCATCCGCGGCGACCACGCTCATCCCCGCAAGCGGCGGAGTTTCCCAGACGTTGTCGGTGTTTGCGCAAGACGGCAGGTGGTACGCGGTGAGCAAGCGCGACGACTACCTCGGTCGCGACATCGTCATCTGGTCGGCTGGCGAGCCGACCGGGACCTTCGTCGCATCCGACCCGGTGGCGCAACGGCCGAGTGATGCGACAACCGTGAGGTACGCCGCCGTTGCCCATCCCACTCTCTTCCCGCAGGAC
>JBEGMG010000146.1:0-3666 GCA_041183165.1 Actinomycetota bacterium
CCACGCCGGTCGGCGTCGTCAGGATGTCGACCCGATTCGGCGGGTATCCCAACTGGACCACGGTGTCGGCCGTCTGGAAATCCTGAGTCGTCAGCCCGAGACCCCCGAAACCGAACTCATCGAGAGCGGCCAGGGTCCTTTGGGCGTTGCCGGCTTCGGGCCAGATCCACAGATCTAGGTCCTTGGTGAGACGGGGAATGCCGTGCGCGGCAAGGGCCCAGCCGCCTACGACGAGGAAACGAACCTCATGCCGGGCGAAGCACTCGAGCAGTTCGCGGAAGTCCCGGTTCATCCTCATCGGTCCACCCCTCGAACTCGCGTCGCATTTGGGCGAGCGCTCCGATGCGCTGCTCGACGGGGACGGAGAGCCAGAACGCCAAGTCACTCGGAGGATCGATCATCGACGTACGCGCGACGACTCGCGCCACCTCGACTTCGGCCACCTCGTCCACCCGCACATTCTACCCCTGGGAGCAGGTCTCAGGCGTCGATGATCTTGTGCATCCAGGCGTGCTTGTCGGGTGCAGCTCCGGTCTGGATGTCGAGCAGTGCCTGGCGCAGGCGCATGGTGACCTCGCCCGAGCCGCCGTTGCCGACGGTCCAGTTGCCCATGCGCGACTTGACCTCGCCGACCGGGGTGACGACGGCGGCCGTGCCGCACGCGAAGACCTCGGTGATCTCACCGGACGCGCAGCCGGCCTTCCACTCATCGACGCTGATGCGCCCCTCCTCGGCCTTGATGCCGAGGTCCTGGGCGACGGTGAGGAGCGAGTCGCGTGTCACGCCCGGCAGGAGCGCGCCGGTAAGCGAGGGCGTCATGATGCGCGCCTGGTCGCCCGAGCCGTAGACGAAGTAGAGGTTCATGCCGCCCATCTCCTCGATCCACCGGTGCTCGGCGGCATCGAGCCAGACGACCTGGTCGCAGCCATGCTGCGCGGCCTCGGCCTGGGCGACGAGCGACGCGGCGTAGTTGCCCGCGCACTTGGCCTCGCCGGTGCCACCCGGGGCGGCGCGGACATAGTCGTCGGACAGCCACACGCTGACCGGGTGCACGCCCTTGGAGAAATACGCGCCGGCCGGCGAGGCGATGAGGAGGAATTGGTACGTGTTGGACGGACGCACACCGAGCCCGATCTCCGTGCCGAGCATGAAGGGGCGCAGGTAGAGCGAGGTCTCTCCCCCGCTCGGCACCCACTCGCGATCCGCGCTCACCAGCGCGGCGATCGCGCCGATGAAGAGCTCCTCGGGCACCTCGGCCATGGCGAGGCGCCGCGCGGAGTTGTTGAAGCGCGTGGCGTTCTTGAGCGGGCGGTAGAGCCAGATCGACCCGTCAGCGTGACGGTAGGCCTTCATGCCCTCGAAGATCGCCTGGCCGTAGTGCAGGAAGTTGGTCGCCGGATCGAAGGTGAGCGGCTGGTAGGGCACGAGCTCGGCGTCATGCCAGCCCTCGTCCTCTGTCCACGTCGCCCGGACCATGTGGTCGGTGTAGTGCTTACCGAAACCCGGGTTGGCCAGGATCTCGGCGCGACGCTCAGCGGACGTCGGCGACGGGTGCGCTACGGCCGTGATCGGCCACAGGTGCGTGTCCGCCAGATTCGGAGTCTGCGCCGAGGTCGTCATGTGGCGAGATTACTCAGCCTGCAGCGCCCGCCGCGAGGGCGTCGCCGATCTGGCTCGTCGAGCGCACCGCATCACCGCGCGAGGCAAGGTCGGCCTCCACGGCGGCCTCGACCCGAGCGGCCTTTGCCTCCTCGCCGACGAAGTCGAGCAGGAGCGCCAGGCTCATCACGGTGGCGGTGGGATCGGCCTTGCCCTGGCCGGCGATGTCGGGGGCGGAGCCGTGGACGGGCTCGAACATGCTCGGGTTACTGCGGCTGGGGTCGAGGTTGCCGCTCGCCGCGAGGCCGATACCCCCGCCGATGGCTGCGCCGATGTCGGTGAGGATGTCGCCGAAGAGGTTGTCGGTGACGACGACGTCGAAGCGCTCGGGCTGGGTGATGAAGAACATCGCCGCTGCGTCGACGTGCTGGTAGTCGGTCTTCACGTCCGGGTACTCCGCGGCCACGCGATCGAAGGTGCGCTTCCACAGGCTGCCGGCATTGGTGAGCACGTTGGTCTTGTGCACGAGGGTGACGTGCTTGCGTCTCTTCATCGCGCGGTTGAAGGCCTCGCGGATGATGCGCTCCGCGCCGTACGCCGTGTTGATGCTCTCCTCGGTCGCGACCTCCTGCGGAGTGCCGCGACGCAGCACGCCACCGGCGCCGACGTAGGGGCCCTCGGTGCCCTCGCGGTAGACGACGAAGTCGATCTCATCCGGACCCTTGCCGGCGAGCGGTCCGGTGACACCGGGGTAGAGCTTGACCGGGCGGTAGTTGACGTGATGGTCGAGCTCGAAGCGCAGCGGGAGCAGCACGCCGCGCTCGAGCACGCCGGGCGGCACCGTGGGATCGCCGATCGCGCCGAGCAGGATCGCGTCGTACGAGCGCAACTCCTCGAGAACCGCGGGCGGCAGGGTCTCGCCGGTGCGGTTGTAGAGCCGGGCGCCCAGGTCGTACTCCTGGGTGGTCACGGTCATGTCGCCGCGGACGGCGTCGAGGACCTTGAGGGCCTCGGCCACCACCTCGGTGCCGATGCCGTCGCCGGGGATGAGAGCGATGTTGAGGGTGCGCGCCATGGGCGGAAGGCTAGTGGGGGCGGCGCGCGCCTCAGGAGGCGAGGTAGCGGCGCAGGGCCTCGCGCATGATCGCGCTCGCCGTGGCTCCCTCGGACTCGATGCGGGTCTCGAGATCGCTGTAGAGCTCGGGGTCGAGGCGGACCTGGACAACGCGCGAGGGTCCCTCGCCGAGCGGTGGCCGCCCGCGCCTGAACCTGCCGAGTTGATGCGGCTCGAACCCTGCTTCGGCCTCGGCTGCCCACTGGTCGAGTTGGGCGTCCGTCGGGATACCCGGGTAGACCCAGGTCTCGTAGTCGACGTCGGTCTGTCGAATGCCCCTACCGGTCATGGCGTCGGTCCTCAGTGAGATACGGCACGTACTTGCGCCTCATGGGCATGGCGTGGATCACACGCGTCACCTCTTCAGTGTCGCGAACCGTGATGATCTCCGTGAGCCTCCCGGCCGCGTCGGCTCCCAAGTGCAGAGTCACACCCGGACCCTCCTCCATGGCCATGAGACTCAGCACCGCGTGGACGAGCACGTGGATGATGTCCCCATCGGCAACGCCGTGCTTGCGAGCACTCGAGAGGATCCGAACCCAGCCATGACCCTTAATGTAGTACATAAGTCCCGCAGCGCCTAGTCCACGATCTGCACGCGCGAGACCTCTCCCGTGGCGGTCAGGGTGTCGTCGGCGAGTATCACGGTCGCCCTCATCGGAGCGATCCGCGCGATCGACATGACCTCGCCAGCGGGACCCTGAGTGAGGGTGGTGGTCTTCACCTGAGGACCGGCCTTGCGCGCGACCACTTCGAGCGTGACAGTGGCCGGCCGCTCATTGACCACGGTGCCGTCGACGATGCGCTGGACGGTCACAGCGATCGCCGAACGCATGAGGGCGGCGCTCGTGAGGCTCCCGGAGATGCGCGCCATGCCGGGGACGCTCGCGGTGGGATCGAGCACCAGGCGCGTCGTCATGCAGCCGGTGAGGTCGCATGCTGAGCGGGACAGA
>JBEGMG010000147.1:0-5359 GCA_041183165.1 Actinomycetota bacterium
ACCCTGACCGCACGACCGTGGAGAACTGATGACTGAGGACCACGCCCCGCTGACCGGCCGCAAGCTGCTGGAGAAGGAGGGGGACGTCGCCGCCGACTACCTCGAGGGCCTGCTGGACATCGCCGACCTTGACGGCGACATCGCCCCTCTTCGCTGCCTTGCGGGCAGCCTTCTCCGCCTTGCGCGCTTCCCATGCATCAAATGCAGGTGTGCCCGGCTGAGGGTTGTTGCGAATGACATAGAACTGCTGGCCCATCGTCCAGAGGTTGGTGGTCATCCAGTAGATGAGGACACCGATCGGGAAGTTGATGCCACCGATGGCGAAGACGAGCGGGAAGACGTAGAGGAGGATCTTCTGCTGCTTCACGAACGGGTTATCGGGTGCGGAGTTCTTGACGATGAGCTGGCGCTGGGTGATGAAGGTCGTCGCGGTCATCAGGATGATGAGGACGAACGACAGGATGCGCGTGTTCAACGGGTTGAAGCCGTCGGCCGCGACCTCACTTGCTCCCATGAAGTATCCGTAGAGCGGGGCTCCGAAGATCGATGCATCGTGGGCCTGGGGGAGCAGCGCGGCGTACTGCTCCCAGGCGAAAACCCCGGGGGCCGTGTATTCCGGGTTGTCCGGGTTGTACATCGCGATGCCCTGAAGGACGCGGAAGAGCGCGAAGAAGATCGGTGCCTGGAGCAGGATCGGCAGGCAGGAGGACAGGGGATTCGTGCCCGTCTCGCGGTAGATCTTCATCATTTCCTGCGACTGCTTCTCACGGTCGCCCGCGTACTTCTTCTGGATCTCCTTGATGCGCGGCTGGATGATCTGCATGTTCCGCTGTGCCTTGATCTGCTTCACGAAGAGCGGGATCAGCAGGATGCGGATGACGATGACCAGTCCGACGATGGAGAAGGTCCAGGTCCAGCCACTCGCCGGATCCATCCCGATCGCAGACAGGAGCGCGTGGAACTGGACCAGGATCCAGCTGACGCCGGTGCCGATCCAGTCGATGATGAACAAGTGCGCTCCCAGGACAGGCGGCACGTTGCCGCGAGGAGAGGGTATTAGGCCACTACGTGACCGGTTACCCGCGGGGTGCCGTCAGGGTGAATGCCGGGACGCCATGTGCCGCGCGCCGGCACCGGATCCAAGCCCCCGGGGGTGAATGGATTGCAGCGCAGCACCCGCCACGCAGTGAGCGCGGTTCCCTTGGCGGCCCCGTGCACCTGCAGCGCCTCGAAGCCGTACGCCGAGCAACTGGGGTGGTAGCGGCATGTGGGCGGCAGGATCGGGGAAATCGTGTGGCGGTAGACCCAGATCAGGCCTAGGAGCAGCGAGCGGATCGGCCAGCCGATCCAGTAGGCCAGCAGGTGGATCCCCGTGCGAGGCGCTTCAGGTTCACCGCCCGCCGGCGCCAGCACGGGGTGTGTGTCCTGGGTCCCGTCGTTCACCCCGACCGGGGGAGCCAGGGGTACCACGCGCTCGAGAGCGCGCTCGAGGTCCTCGCGCAACTGCGTCGCGGTTGCCGTGGCCGCCTCGGGCATGGCCCGGACGACCACCTCGCTTCCCCCGGGGAGCCGGTCGAGGAGGAACGGCATGAGCCCGCGCAGGCGGCGTACGACGCGATGGCGGGTGACCGAGTCCCCCACCGTCTTGCTCACCGCGAAGGCGGCGCGGGCCGGACCCGACCCGCCGTCACCCACTTGGACATGGACGACGAGAGCGCCACGACGCGCGCGCTGGCCGTGGCGAATCGTGCGAGAGATCTCCGCTCGGGAGTGAAGTCGATAGCGCGAGGGCAGCATCACGGCCCTCCAGGAGTCGAGGCCCGCAGGCGATCAAGCCGACAGGCGGGTGCGCCCCTTGGCGCGACGCGCTGCGAGGATCGCGCGGCCGGCGCGGGTGCGCATGCGAGTGCGGAACCCATGCGTGCGCGCCCGACGACGGTTGTTGGGCTGGAAGGTGCGCTTCGACATGTCCTGCTCCTGCTCGCTGGGGACACGGACGGATCCGTGAGCCATCCGAGGGTACCCGTGAGGCCGGGGGGGATCAAATCCGCCCCCGTAAGGCTGGGCCCTCAGGTCGCATTCCCCTGGACACCGGTCGCCCTGCGGGTGTGCAATTTCCCCATGACCGCACGCCGCCTGCTCTGCGCCATCCTCGCCCTCGTCGCCGTGATCACGGTGGCACCCGCCGCCTCGGCCGCGAAGAAGCCGCCCAAGCCCCAGCCGATCGTGGTGAGTGCGCTGCCCGTCGACGTGACCAAGGACGTCTGGGCCTGGCCCACGATGGACATCAACCAGTGGCCCGCCCATACCTACCAACCGATCGGCATCTTCGGCCGGCCCTACCAGGGCAAGGTCGAAGCATCCCTGTTCACCACCATGCTCAAGATCGGCACGCCGGTGCTGGCCGCCTACCCCGGGGTGGTGAAGCAGATCCTCCAGCAGCCCGAGAGTTGCGATGCGGAGCTCTACATCTTCTCGCCGACAGGTGGAATACGCACCGCCTCCTACGATCATGTCCGGCCGACGGTCAAGGTGGGCGATGTCGTCAAGGTGGGCCAGCAGATCGCCACCATCCCCGCGTGGGAGTGCGACGAGCCCTTCGGTGGGGTCGAGCTCATGGTGATGGAGGAGACCTCGAAGGGGCTGGTCTATCGGTGCCCGCTGAGCATCCTCGATCCCAAGAAGGCGGCCGCCGTACGCGCTCAGGTGCGCTCCGTGATGGATAGGTGGAACGCCTTCGCGGGCTCGGCAGCCAGCGCCTACACCCCGGAGGACCTCACCCGCGGCGCCTGCGCGGCGACGTCTCTCCCGGTCAAGCAATGACGGCAGACTGACCAGCTTCCCGTCGATCCACAGCCAGACCCACCCGCCTATTGAGTTATCCACAACCGGCGACTAGGGTCAACCGCGCGTTCCACCCGGCAGGACTTGCTGCGCTGGCCCCACGGCCCCCGTGCTTACCTGACCAGCGTTCCACAATCTGTGGACAACTTGTGGGAAGAGTGGGACGGGCGTGACGAAGGGAGACGTACGTGGACACCACCGCGGCAGAGCTCACGGACCTGTGGGCCAAGGCGCTTGAGTCACTCGGTGACGGCACCCTCACCCCTCAGCAGCGCGCCTTCGTCTCGCTCACCCGCCCCCTCGGGCTTGTCGAGGACACCGCCCTGATCGCAGCGCCCAACGACTTCACCAAGGATGTCCTCGAGACGCGGCTGCGCCCCGTAGTCACCGCTGCGCTCACCGCTCAGCTTGGCCGTGAGGTGCGACTGGCTGTCACCGTGGATCCCGGCATCGCCGCACCCCCCAGCGAGGACGAGATCGACGCGGTTGCCGACGCCACGTATCCGGTCGACAACGACACCCTCGACGGGGTGGTCGACCGACCGGGTATGGGGTCGCCCGGCCAGAGCGGGGACCGTGTAGCTGCGCGCAGTGAGGACGGGCGCCTCAACGCGAAGTACACCTTCGACACCTTCGTCATCGGCTCGTCCAATCGATTCGCGCATGCAGCCGCCGTCGCTGTCGCCGAGCAGCCCGCCAAGGCCTACAACCCCCTCTTCGTGTACGGCGGGTCCGGGCTGGGCAAGACCCACCTCCTTCACGCCATCGGGCATTACGCGCGCACCCTCTACAAGGGCACGCGCGTGCGCTACGTCAGCTCGGAGGAGTTCACCAATGAGTTCATCAACTCGATCCGTGACGACAAGTCGTCAGCGTTCCAGCGGCGCTACCGCGACATCGACATCCTGCTGGTTGACGACATCCAGTTCCTGTCGGGAAAGGTGCAGACACAGGAGGAGTTCTTCCACACCTTCAATACGCTGCACAACGCCAACAAGCAGATCGTCATCACATCCGATCTCGCTCCCAAGCAACTGCAGGACTTCGAGGACCGCATGCGCTCGCGCTTCGAGTGGGGCCTCACCACCGACGTTCAGCCCCCTGACCTCGAGACCCGTATCGCCATTTTGCGCAAGAAGAACGCACAGGAGCGTCTCCAGGCGCCCCCGGAGGTGCTGGAGTTCATCGCGTCCAAGGTGTCCAGCAACATCCGTGAACTCGAAGGCGCACTCATCAGAGTGACTGCGTTCGCCTCACTGAACCGCTCGGCAGTTGACCTTGGCCTCGCCGAACTCGTGCTGAAGGATCTCTTCCCCGCCGATGCTGGTCCCGAGATCACGTCCGCCCAGATCATGACCACAACGGCCGCGTACTTCGGCGTCACCGTCGACGATCTGTGCGGCACCTCTCGATCACGGGTGCTCGTGACCGCCCGGCAGATCGCCATGTATCTCTGCCGTGAGCTCACGGACCTGTCCCTGCCCAAGATCGGCCAGGCGTTCGGCGGCCGAGATCACACCACCGTGATGCACGCCGACCGCAAGATCCGCCAGCTCATCGGCGAGCGGCGCAGCCTCTACAACCAGGTCGCTGACCTCACGTCTCGAATCAAGTCCCAGTCCCGAGGGTGATCATCTGCCCCACGCACCACAAGGTCACCGGCAGGTTACGGCGTCCCCAGAATGGGGAATACCTGTGGACAACTCAGATCCCCTTCCTCACAGCACCTGGGCAACCTGTGGATAACTGAATGGCTCGTGTGCGTCCTACACGTCACGTCGCTCGTCGTCCCCAGTCAGGCCACTTCAACCCCAAGGGTGTCCACAGCCGCTGTGCACGCCTACTTAGCCTGTGACGTGGCACAACCTTGTCTGTCCCCAACATCCACCGCTGCTACGACGATGACGAGTAATCACATCAGGGGACTCCTCAACCCCCATCGGCCTGGATTCTCCGGTGGACAACGCACACGTCTCGACTCCCCCTAGCCCCGTCATGGCCTCGGTGGCAGGATGACGCGTCTGCGGGCACGGGCGTGCCCCATTCGGAGGTAGCCGTGAAGTTCCGCGTCGAGCGCGATGCCCTAGCCGACTCAGTCGCCTGGGCCGCACGCACGCTGCCCAGCCGTCCGTCACTGCCCATACTCGCTGGCCTCCTCCTCGAGACCGACGCCTCCGGCCTCGTGGTGTCGAGTTTCGACTATGAGACGTCCTCACGTGTGGGCATCGAAGCTGATGTGACCGACCACGGTCGTGCACTCGTTCCAGGACGGCTTCTCGCTGACATCAGTCGTGCGCTTCCAGCCGCTCCTGTGCAGGTAAGCCTCGACGGCACCCGTGTGAGTGTCGTCTGCGGCAAGTCGACGTTCGCACTGCCGACCTTCCCCGTGGAGGACTACCCCACCCTGCCGACGTTGCCGGACTCGTCAGGGACCCTCACCGGCGCGGACTTCGCGCACGCGGTAGCTCAGGTAGCGATCGCGGCCGGCCGCGATGACACCTTGCCCACACTGACC
>JBEGMG010000148.1:0-3186 GCA_041183165.1 Actinomycetota bacterium
CGGACATGAGCGACCAGGAGAAGCTCTTCCGGCTGCTCGAGCCCCAGCGCATCGGCTGCGTGCTCACCGAGAACTGGCAGATCGATCCCGAGCAGTCGACGAGCGCGATCGTCGTGCACCACCCACAGGCGAAGTACTTCGCGGTGTGACGGGCGCGCGGGCCGGCCCCCAACGAAAGCGGGTGGTGCCCGAAGGACACCACCCGCGTTGGGTCGGGATGACGCGATCGGTCAGATCGGATCCGGGCACTCGCCCCAGCGGGCGAGGAACGCACCGAGGTCGGCGCCGTTGACCTGGCCGTCGAAGTTGAGGTCGACGTCGCAGTTGCCTGCGGCGTCGCACGACGGCCCCCAGTAGCCCAGGAGGATGCCGAGGTCGGCACCGTTCACCTCACCGCTGAAATTGAAGTCGGCCACGCAGTCGCACAGCTGGACGCCGCCGAGGATCGTGTACGGACCTTGGATGTTGCGGCCGATGTTGTTGCACAGACCGGTGTTGAGGAACCGGAGGGAGCTGGCCGCACCTTCGGAGTAGACGCCGCCCGGCACGTCGTCGGCGAAGTTGCCCGTGAGGTCGCAGTTGACGAGGGTGAGTTCGCCCAGGGTCTTCCCCGAGGACTGGTAGCTCGCCAGTGCACCGCCGCCGTTCGCGAACGAGTTGCACTCGCGGATCTGGCACTCTTCGAGCGTCACGACGCTGCCCGAGGAACCGATGCCGCCCGCAGTGCCGGTGCCGGCGCTGCAGTCGTAGACGACGGTGTTCCTGATGTGCCCGCGGGCCCGGAAGAGCGAGATGCCACCGCCACCCTCGCCGGCGGCATTGAAGCGGAACGTGCAGCCTTCCACCTTGCAGCCCTTGAAGGAGGTGTCGAAGAACTGCGGCAGCAGTTGGTAGATGTAGGCGCCGGCTCCGACGGAGGCCTGGCAGTACTCGACCACGCAATCGCGGAGCGTCGCCTGAGAGTTGTAACTGAAGAAGCCGCCACCGACGTTGAGCCCCGACGAGCCCGGCAGGAACTGACCGGTTTCGCCGTCGCGGATCGTGAAGCCCTCGATGGCGACGTACGTGTGCGGGTTGTTGAACACGCTCACCACCGACTTCGTCTCGTTGCCGTTGCCCGAGATGGTCGTGGAACCGGCCCCGGCGCCGCGCAGGATGACCTTGCGATCACCGAGTTCCACGGGGCCCGCGAAGGTGCCCGGCGCGACCTGGATGATCCGGAAGTTCGAACCGACCGCGGCGAGTGCCGCCTGGATCGTCGGGTACTGCGAGGGGACGAACAGGGTCTGGCAGGTGTCCGGAACCTGGTCGCCGTTCACGTCGGCCGAGAGCCCGCTGGCGACGTCGCAGGTGTCGGGGATCTGGTTGCCGTTGCAGTCGGCCGAGCTGCCGTTGGCGAGGTCGACGGCGTCGTCGATGCCGTTGGCGTTGCAGTCGCGGTACTGGACGGCGTGGGCGTAGATCGCGCCGGAGCCGGCGGCGGATCCGGTCGCGTAGGGGGCACCGATCGCGAGGGCGTTGCCGTCGGCGCCGACGGCGATGCCGAACCACGCGCCGCCAGTGCCGTCATTCACGGTGGACGAGCCGCTCGGTCGCAGCGCGTTGATGCGCTTGAGCTGCACGGCAAGGCCGGTCGCCGGATCGACGTCGTAGACGTAGACCGCGCCCTCGTTGGCGTTCACCGGGCCGGGCCCGAAGCGCGAACCGATGAAGAGCGAACGATTCGTGGTCAGGACCACCGCATCGCCGAAGGCATCACCGCCCGACGAGGTCTCGGGGTTGACGATCTGGGCCGTCTGGGTGAACTGCCCCTGGGCGTTGGCCCGGAAGACGTACACGGAGCCCGCATCGACGTTGGCACCGACGTCGTCGAACTCCGCATTGACGACCAGCGTGCCATCGCGCAGCGAGACGTTGTAGCCGAACTCATCGCCGTTGCTGAGTCCCGCGGGCGCGATCTTCTGTTGCTGCTGCCAGGCCGCACCGACCTTGCGGAAGGTGTAGACCGCTCCGCGGTTGCTGTTGGGCGAGGATCCGTCATCACCCGGTGCGCCCGCGACGATGGTGGTGCCGTCGAAGGCGACGGGGCCGCCGACGCGGTCATCGGCGTTGGCATCGGTCGACGTGACGGGCCCGGCCGACTGGGTCCAGAAGTTGCCTTGTGCGCTGGGGGAGAACACGTAGAACGCTCCCGCCTTGGCCTGGCCCGCGACCGTGGCCTCCGGGGCTCCAACGACGATGGTGCTGCCGCTGATTGCGGCCCACGAGCCGAACTTCTCGCCGCTGCCGGTGTTCGAGCTCGTCAGGGGCTGGACGAAGGTGAACTGGCCGTTGACCAGTTGGTAGAGATAGGCGGCACCCACGGGCAAGGTCGGGCTGGTGTCCCACTCCCAGAGGGCCGGCAGGCAGCTGTACTGGGAAAGGTCGTTCCACTTCCCGGCGGTGACCATGTGCAGGACATTCTCGGCGCCGCCGGCGTTGTTCGGTTCACCGGAGTTCCAGTTGGTGTAGCCCCAGGGATCACCCCCGAGCCAGCTCCAACCTCCTGCCGGCTCGACGCTGCCCGGTACCTGCACGCCACCAAGGAAGTAGTTGGTCCCGAAGCAACCGACGATCCACTGATTCTCGGCCGCACTGGTGATCGAGGCGAGGTGCGCCCCGGCGTTCGACGCTGATTGCTGCGAGGTGCTGTACGGCTGATAGGAGGTCGTCCGGTAGTACCAGTGACCATTGCCGCCGCTGGCCGTCGACCACTGCACGGCTCCTGCGTACGGGGAGACATCCACCGTCTTGGTGGGCGCGCCGATGACGAGCAAGTTGTCGCTGAGGGCGAAGGCAGCGCCGAAGCGGTCATTCGTGACTGCCGTTGGCGGCGTGATGGTCTGCAGGAGCGTCCAGGCGCTGTTCAGGTTGGACCGGGTGTAGACGTAGACGCGGCCCGTGCTCGAGGCCGGGACATCCGCCTCGGGGGCACCGACCACCATGAGGTTGCCTCGCACGAGGACGCTTCCGCCGAAGAAGTCATTCTGTGCCTGGCCTCCGATCTTGGCCTGGAAGGGGGCCGGATCGGATTGGGCGAAGGCAACGGCCGCAAAGGACAGAGCAGCTGCAGACGACAGGACAGCGTGACGGTTCATCATGACTCCTCGGATCTCTGGATCGGTTCGGTGACGGACGGATGTGCTC
>JBEGMG010000149.1:0-4839 GCA_041183165.1 Actinomycetota bacterium
GCCATGCTCGTGCCTGCGGGTCTCGCGCTCTTCGTGTCCTGGCTCGTCGGCAGCCTCGGCCCCGACGCTGGCGGCCCACCCGACGGCTCGGGCGGGGGCGGTCTCGCCGGCTTCCTGCCCCTGACCGCTGCCGTGCTCTGCGCCATCGGTGCGGCTGCCTTCGGTCAGGAGTATCGACACGGCCTCATCCGCATCACGCTCGCGACCTTCCCGCGTCGCACTCCCGTCTTCATCGCCAAGGTGCTCATGGTGGCCATCGTCATCGTCGTCGCGGCGATCCTCGCCATCGCGACGATCGTGCTCGCCCAGGCGCTCGGCGGCGTGATCGCCGGCACGGGCGCCACCTGGGACGAGACGGCGTGGGGCGCGTCCGGAGTGCGTGCCGTGCTCTACGTCGTGCTCTTCGTCCTCATCGCCCTCGCGATCACCGCGCTCACGCGCAACCAGCCGGTCGGCATCATCGCGCCCATCGTGCTCGCGGTGCTCATCGAGCCGATCGTGGGCGCCATCGCCTTCGTGCAGGGCTGGACCTGGATCGACTGGGTGCTCCCCTTCTCCGGCGGCGCGGCAGCCGTGTCGACGGAGGGCGCGGAGGCATGGGGGCACCTTGCGGTCTTCGGCGTGTGGTTCCTCATCATCGCGATCCCCGCATGGATCCTCTTCGTGCGCCGCGACGCCTGATCCATGACGAGCACGCGCGGCCGTGCCGATCGCCGCGAGGATGCCCGGGCGGTCGTCGTGGTCGCGCTGGGCGGCGCACTCGGCGCCACGGCGCGCTACGCCGTGGACGTCGCCGCCGAACGGTGGGGGATCGCACTTCCCTGGGCCACCCTCGCGGTCAATATCCTCGGTTGCGCGCTCATGGGCCTACTGGTCGCCTACGTGCTCGCGAATCCGGCGCGCCATCTGCTGTGGCGACCCTTCCTCGGCGTCGGCGTGCTCGGCGGCTTCACCACCTTCTCTGCCTTCGCCGCTGATGCCGTGCTCCTCGCTGACAAGGGGGCAGGAGTGACGAGCGCGGCGTACGTCGTCGCCACCCTTGCCGGTGGGCTGCTCGCACTGTGGGGCGGCACGTCGCTCGGCCGCGCGTTGCGTCGACGCGGGCCGGTCGCATGATCGACGTCCTGCTCGTGGCACTCGGTGGTGCCCTCGGTGCCGCCGTGCGCTATCTGCTCATCCTCCTGGTGGGAGGCCGGTTCCCTTGGTCCATCCTCATCGCCAACCTGGCCGGTTCCTTCGTGCTGGGAGTGCTCCTGGCCTCGGCGAGTCCGGGTCTGCTGCTGTTCCTCGGCGTCGGATTCTGCGGTGCGCTGACGACCTTCTCCGCCTTCGCTCTCGACACGCTCGTCCTCGTGCGCGAAGGGCGACGTGCATCATCGATCACGAACGTCGCCGTGTCGGTCGCAGGCAGCCTGGGGGCGATCCTCGCGGGCCTCGCGCTCGCGCGCGCACTCGGTCTCTAGTGCGTCGAGCAGCGCACGACGCCGGTCGGCGTCACGATCACCTGCACCCGCTGATCGTGCGCATCGGTGGGAAGTGCAGCCACGACGTCGGTGTCACCGACGATGGCCACGACAGGCGGGCGCGTCTCGGTCAGGCCTGCGAGCACTCGGTCGTAGTAGCCACCACCCTTGCCCAGCCGATCTCCGCTTCGCGTGACGGCAAGTGCGGGCACGAGCAAGGCGCGCACGGGTAGGAGGTCCACAGCGGCACCCACCGGCTCAGTGATCCCCATGGTCGACACGGCCGTGTCGGGACCGTCGACAACCCAGTGCAGATCATCACCGTCCACGCGAGGCAGCAGGACCTCGAAGCCCGCTTCTGCGAGGCGCCTGCGCATCGTGCCGGTGTCCGGCTCGGTGCCGTAGGACGCGTAGCAGGTGACGCGACGCGGCCCGGGGAACTCCTCGACGAGGGCCAGGGCCACTTCGGCGAGGGCGTCCGGGTCGGGGCGCTCCGTGGATCGGCGTCGGGCCCGGGCCTCGGCCCTCGCGCCCGCCTTGGCAGCCGATGAGTCGGTGTCGGGGGTGCTCACCCGGGCATTCTCCTAGGGTGTCCCTATGCGCGTGACGACGGCGGTCATCCCTGCGGCCGGCCTCGGCACGCGATTCCTCCCCGCGACGAAGGCAACTCCCAAGGAGATGCTCCCGGTCGTGGACAAGCCCGCCATCCAGTACGTCGTCGAAGAGGCTGTGGCAGCCGGCCTCGATGACATCCTCTTCGTGACGGGTCGGAGCAAGCGCCCGCTCGAGGATCACTTCGATCGCAATCTGGAATTGGAGTCCGCACTCGAGGCCAAGGGTGACACCGCCCGCTTGCGCAGCGTCACCGAGTCCAATGACCTGGCCCGCATCCACTACGTGCGACAGGGTGACGCGCTGGGCCTCGGCCATGCGGTGCTCATGGCCGAGCGACATGTCGGAGACCAGCCCTTCGCCGTCCTCCTGGGCGATGACCTCATCGATCCGCGCGATGCCGTGCTCGAGCGGATGATCGCTGTGCGTGACGAACTCGGCGGCTCGGTGCTCTGCCTGATGGAGGTCCCCCGCGACCAGATCTCCCTCTACGGGTGCGCCGCTGTTGCCCCCACCTCATCCGACGACGTCGTCAGCGTCACCGATCTGGTGGAGAAGCCGGATGCCGCCGCTGCTCCGAGCACCCTTGCGGTCATCGGGCGTTACATCCTCGATCCCGAGGTCTTCTCCGTGCTCGCACGCACACAGCCAGGCCGGGGCGGGGAGATCCAGCTCACGGATGCCCTTCGCGAGCTCGCCCTCGCGGGGCGCGTGCATGGCGTGCTCTTCACAGGACGCCGCTACGACACCGGTGACCGGCTGTCCTACCTCCAGGCCGTGATCCGCCTCGCCCTCGAGCGTGACGATCTCGGCCCGGCCCTGCGCGCCTGGTTGCCCCGAGCACTCGACGGCGAGGCGTGACGTGAGGTCCGTCGAGGAGCACCAGGTCGTCGTCCTCGGAGAGGCCCGACCACTCCCGGCGCAGCAGGTCTCCCTGCTCGAGGCCGATGGTCTCGTGCTTGCGGATTCGGTGACGGCGAGCTGGCCGCTTCCCTCCTTCGACAACAGTTCCATGGACGGCTACGCCGTACGCGTGAGCGATGTCTCCGGTGCCTCCGAGGCAAGCGCCATCCGCCTTCCCGTGCGCGGCGACATCGCAGCCGGTCAGGAGGCAGCGGAGCGGCTTGATCCGGGCACGGCCGTGCGCATCATGACGGGCGCACCCATTCCGGAGGGGACGGATGCGGTCGTGCCCGTGGAGTGGACAGACGGCGCCACCGATGAAGTGACGATCACACGCGCACCCGATCCCGGTGCCCACATTCGGCGCCGCGGTGAGGACGTGGCCGAGGGGGAGATAGTCCTCGATCCCGGTACGCCGATCAATGCACGGGTGATCGCGATGCTCGCCGCCGTGGGGCTCGCCACGATCCCGGTCCACCGTCGTCCGCGCGTGAGCGTCATCTCCACCGGCGACGAACTCGTGGATCCGGGCATCGAGCCCGGCCCCGGTCAGATCGTCGACTCCAACAGCTACATGCTCACGTCTGCGGTGCGCGAGGCCGGTGCCGAGGCCGTACGCGTGGGCCCGGTGCGGGACGACGAGGACGAGTTGGAGCGCGTGCTGCTCGAGGAGGCCTCCCGGAGCGATCTCATCATCACCTCCGGGGGTGTGAGCATGGGTGCCTACGACACCGTCAAGGCGGTGCTCACGCGGCTGGGCGGTGTCGAATTCGTCAAGGTCGCGATGCAGCCGGGGATGCCTCAGGGCGCGGGCGTGGTCGGATCGACCCCCATCGTCACGCTGCCGGGCAATCCGGTCAGCTCCTACGTGTCCTTCGAGGCATTCGTGCGACCGCTCATCCGGCGGATGCTCGGCCATCCGGATCTCCAGCGCCCTCGACTGCACGCGATCTGCGCGCGCGAGTTCGCGTCTCCCAGTGGCAAGACGCAGTTCGCGCGAGTGCGCCTCCAGACGCGAGACGGGCTACTCATGGCAGAGCCCGAGGGCGGCCAGGGGTCGCACATCATCGGTGGCCTTTCGCGGGCAGATGGATTGGCGATCGTGCCCGAGCAGATCTCGCGTGTGGCCCAGGGCGACGAACTCATGATCATGGATCTGCGAGGAGGCGGCTGATGAGCAGCGAGTTCACCCACCTGGACTCCCGCGGCGCCGCGCGCATGGTGGATGTCAGCGGCAAGGACATCACCGTACGCACCGCCACCGCATCGGGCCGGGTGACTGTGTCCGCCGAGGTTGTCGCGCTCCTGCGCGGAGAGGGCATGCCCAAGGGCGATGCGCTCGCTGTCGCGAGGATCGCCGGCATCCAGGCGGCCAAGCGCACGCCGGATCTCGTGCCCCTGTGCCATCCGCTGGCCATCCACGGCGTCGAGGTGGACCTCCAGGTCGAAGACGAGGGCGTGGCCATCGTCGCCACCGTGCGCACCGCGGATCGCACCGGCGTCGAGATGGAAGCCCTCACCTGCGTCTCCGTGGCAGCGCTCGCGCTCGTCGACATGGTGAAGGCGGTGGATCCTGCCGCGGTCATCACCGATGTGCGACTCGATGAGAAGTCGGGCGGCAAGCGCGGCCACTGGGTGCGACCGGAATGAGTCAAGGCTGGCCCGCTCGACTGCGCGAAGGACGCATCGAGTTGCGACCGCTCCGACTGCGTGACGCGACCGCCTGGCGCGAAGTCCGCACGCGCAATGCGCGGTGGCTGCGCCCGTGGGAGGCGACGCTCCCGCTCGCCGAGCATGACGCTCCCACGACATACGGTGCGATGGTGCGTCGACTGCGCGCCGAAGCGCGCGAGGGAAGGGG
>JBEGMG010000150.1:0-2866 GCA_041183165.1 Actinomycetota bacterium
GAAAGCACACGGTCCGGGTGCAGGGCCTCGCTGCAAAGAGTCGCTCGTTCGTCGATTCGGTGCTGCTGCACCCCACCCTGCTCGCCGTCGCCGACGCCGTGCTGCTCCAGCACTGCGGCCACTACTGGATGAGCCAGTCCGAGACCATCTACATCCGCCCCGGCAACACGGCACAACCCCTCCACCGCGACGACGTCAACTGGTCCTATGCCGCCCGACTGGGCATCGATCTGCAGGTGTCAGCACTGGTCGCGCTGGGCGACTACGACGCCGAGGTCGGCGCCACCATGGTCGTCCCGGGCAGTCACCTCGATGCGTACGACGTCCCCATCGACGCCTCCCGGGCGGAACCGGTGGAGATGTTGCCCGGTGACGCCCTGCTGTATCTCGGCTCGCTGGCGCACGGCGGCGGAGCGAACACCAGCGGCCACCGTGTTCGCGAGGCGTTGTACATCGGGTACCTGCTCGGCTGGCTGACACCCGAGGAGGCAGTGGTGCACTCGGTCACCGAGGACCTTGCGCGCACGCTTCCCGAGCCGGCTCGCGCCTTGCTCGGTTGGGCGAATCTTCACGGCAACGCAACCGCAGAGGGCACCGAGGCAGCCACCCAGTTGTGGCAACTCGATCTCGACCGGTTCCAGCAGTACGGCGGCACCTTCTCCCATCGCTGAACGCGCCGCCGCACACGCAGGCAGCGCACTCAGTAGGGGTCCACCGCCGGTACCTCGGTGCTGTCGCCGGTGAGCCTGGCGCGCGCGGTCTGGCCACGTCGCCCCGCCGGTACCGCTCCGGTCACCGCCGCCAGGCCGAACGCCGGCATGTTGCCGTAGACGGTCTCGACGTTGGCGTCCGACAACACGATCGTCTCATGGAAGATGCCGACGCTGCCGTTGTCGCGCACCTTCTGATTGAACGCCCGCCACGCCGGAAGGTGCACTCGGTCATTGGCCCGGGCGTAGGCCGCCAACTTCTCGAACGATTCCCAGTACTGCCACACCAGGATCACCCTGCCGGAAAGGCAGGTGCGCGGCGTGCCGACGAGACCGAGCTCCGGGTTCTTCCTGAGCTCGATGAGCATGCGGGGCATGGCGGTGAACACGGGGAACCATTTCCAGACCTGCCACAGGCGGTTGATGCGCATCCCGATGAGGAACAGGATCTTCCCGTCGGCCCCTGCGTCGGCCGAATGCCTGCCCTTGTTGATCTGCCCCATGTCAGCCCTTTCACGATGTGAACATTGTTCACATTATTGACTCATGTGAACACTGTCAACATCATGTGACAGACTGCGCCCATGGCCAAAGGGGGGTACCACCACGGCGACCTCGAAGCCGCACTCGTCGACTCGGCGATGCAGGTGGTGCTCTCCGACGGCGTGGGCGCCCTCACGGTCCGCGACCTCGCGCGCACCATCGGAGTGTCACCCTCGGCCGCCTATCGGCACTTCCCCAGCCGCGACCACCTGGTGGCCGCGTTGTCGCTACGGGCTCGCGAGGAGCTGGCGCGGTCCATGCTCGCCGCGCGAGACGCCGTTCCTGCGACCGGCCCGAAGGCAGGCCGTTCGGTGCGACGCTTCGAGGCGATCGGCCGTGCCTACATTCGGTTCGCACTCCGACAGCCCCGGCTGTTCGAGGTGGCTTTCGCACCGAGTTCGGTGCCTCCGCCCGCCCCGGAGCACCCGAGCGCGTGGGGCGTACTGGTTGACGCCATCGACGAGATGGCAGCGATGGGCGCGATCCCTGCGGCCCGCAGCGCTGACGCGCCGCTGGTCGCATGGGCGGGCGTGCACGGTCTGTCCACCATCCTCACGGCATCGAAGCTGCCGAGCGAGTCCGGCCTGCACCACTCAGGCGACGAGGCCATGATCGACGCCGTCATCGATGCCGTCATCCGCTCCCTCCGCTGACCCCGGTTTCTGGTCGGCCTCCGTCCCATCCCGGCATCTGGTCGGTTTCCGTCCCGGTTTCCGGGACGGAAACCAACCAGAACCCACGGGCCACGCCTCCGACATTGTGCGAGTAGCGGTAGACGACCGTCGACGTTCTGACGTTAGGAGCGATCGTCGGCCGGCGGAGGGAGGTCGGAAGCGTCAGCCCGATCGCGAAGTCGTCCGGTGGCCATCTTGTTGGTACGCAGGTCATCGACCGAGACGAACGGCACCTGCAATCCACCGACGTCGACCATCACTCGATGCTCATACGCCTCGGTGAAGTCCAGGCCCGTTGCGAAGGTGAGGATGTCGATCCGCTGCGGTTCACGCCCGAGCTGCACCACGACATCAGGATCCTCGAAGTCCGCTGCAGTGAGCCCCAGCCCACCGAAGCCGAACTCCTCCAATGCCGCAACGACGCGTGAAGAGTTCGAAGGGTCGGTCCACACCCAGACGTCGAGGTCTTTCGTGTACCGAGGATGACCGTGGGCAGCGAGCGCGTACCCACCGACGATCAGGAAGCGGACGTCATGGCCGACGAAGGATCGCAAGAACTCTTGGAAGTCGGGGTTCAGTTCCATGGGACCACCCGTGATGCTCGCGTCGGAGGAGCTCGACCGCCTCGAGGCGCTCAGCGACGGGCCGCGTCACCCAATAGCGCCACGGCTCGTCCGGGTCTTCGAGCCGTCGCTTCGTCACCACGCGCTCGATCGAGGTCATGTCGCAATCCTACCGATGGTCACGCACCCACAGAGCCGCTCGAAGCACCGGAAGCGGCCCCGCTCAGCCCTCAGAGGTCGTAGCGGTAGACGTTCGTCTCGCGGGGCTGGAAACCGATGCGCTGGTAGAGGCGATTCGCCGCTTCACGTGATGGGCGCGAGGTGAGGTCGACCGTCTTGGCGCCCTTCGAACGGGCGAGTTCCAACGCGAAGCGGT
>JBEGMG010000151.1:0-6882 GCA_041183165.1 Actinomycetota bacterium
AGGCAGGCCTCGAGTCGACCCGCGAACAGGGCCGCCTGCTGGTGCTTCAGGCACGACGAAAGCAGATGGGCGATCTCGAATCGGCTCAGCGGCCCATCGCACCGCGCCACCCACAGCATGACGATGAGGGTTCCATCGCTCCGATCCATGTGCCCGGCCTCCAAGTCTTGGGGGACCCATCCTAATTGAACGCCGAGGGCATTCCAAGCCGCACCACGGGGATCTACACTTCAAGCCGGGTCGTCGTCGGCCAGAGGAATCATTCCATGCTCACTGCCACGCAATTCGTCGCCACCATCGAGTTCGGCCTGTCCACGACCCCGCTCGAGTCCCGCGAGACGTCGGACCGGATCACCGCCGTGATCGTCCAGGTGTTCGGCTGTCCCCCTGACGTCGCCGCACGAGCCGCTTCGGCAGCGCTGCTCGACGTGAAGTGCCGGGGGCTGGAGTCGATACCGAACGATCCGACCCTGCTCGAGATCATGGCCGGCACCCTCATGGATGAGGCTACTTCGGCTGCGCCCGGATGGGCCCGCACGGTCCTCAAGCGTGCTCGCGGCCTGACCTCACCGACATGGATCAATCTTGGAGCGCCGCTCCAGTCGATCGCAGGACCGGCAGGCGGCGCGACCGCGGCTCGCGTCGGCGACGCTTGGCCCGCATCCGTCGCTGATTCAGGGGCTCCGGCGTCCACCGAGGGTCCCCTGTCGCTCCCCGAGGACGGCACCCCGCGCTACGTAATCGAGTCGACGGTTCAGGAGGAGACGTTTGAGCAGATGTGTCTCCGGCTCAAGCGTGAGGGCGCCGCTGAACTGGCCCAGGAGGATTCAGTCGACATCGATGCGCCTGCCGCCCCCAGTGCCGGGTTCGGGGCTCCGTTGGCCGAACCGGAACTCCCGCCGGTCTCACTCGAACCCCCCCGCGGCCCCGAGACCTTTGGTTTGGCGCCCGGCCAGGACGAGCACCACGGCATGGATGCCTCGGCAGCCGGGAACGCCGCCATCGACCGATCCATCCTGGATGCGCTCGAGCGCGAACTGGGAGGCGTCGACGTCGCACACGATGCGATCGATCTGGGCACACCCCTGGAGCCGCTCGACCTCGGTGACGAGCTTGAATTGGAACTTGATGACGCGACCGATGACGACCTGCTCGGCGGAGGGCCGAACCCGTCGTCATCATGACGCGGGATCCATCCTGACCACCCGCTCGCCGGGCAGCGCGCAGCCGGGTCGGGCATCGTCATCGGCTGCCTGGGCGCCGACCACCAGCCAGAGCAGCCTGCAGCGGCACGGCACGCTCCGTGGCCCCTCTGCGTCAGTGAAATAGATCAGCCCATCCACGAGGTGGCGCCGCCCGTTCACCCACTCGATGGCCGGATCGAAGTCCGTGCCGCACCCTCCCTGCAGCTCCGGAACGCCACCCCGGTACTCCTCGACATGCCGCACCGCATGGTCGGCGTGGATGAGCGTGACCGTGGTGCCCGTGCGCCGGATCGCATCCACTTCCTGCATGAAGCGCGACAGTTGCGCCGAGTCGACCGAACCACTCGTGTCGATCGCCACGGCCACATGACTCCGCGATCGGACACGAACCCCGGGTACACGCCCGTAGCGCTTGGAGGGGCGCTTGAGCGTCGTCGCAAGTCGGGTCCGTCGACTGCGTCCACTGAAGACCCGCAGGACCCGGCGCCAGTCCAACGGCGGCTCGCCCGCCGGATTCGCCGCGGCAACCAAGCGCCGCAGCATGGCGGGCAGGCGGGTCATCCCTCCGCTGCCCAACGCACGGACGCCCCTGGCGACGAGGTCGGCCAAGGCGGAACCCGCGAGCCTCGGATCCGCGTCGCCCCAAGCTTCGCTGCCTGCGCCGACCGAGGCGGCCGCGGATTGAAGTGCGCTGGACGCCGCAGGCTGGAGAAGCCGTTGGTAGTACCAGTCCACCGTCTGGAAGTCACGCTGGTCCAACTCGTCGAGCAGGCCGGGTATGCCGACGTGCAAGGCGCCGTCGGGCAGTTCCTCCATTCCGATCAGGCAGTTCACGGCGAGATCGGCCGCGACATTGAATCGCTGCTTGTCGCCGAACGCCTGGTGTCGGATCAGGTGACCCAGCACCACGTGCAGAACCTCGTGCTGGAGCACGCCCTGACGGTGCCGGTCACTGGACAGCCGATCGAGCCAGAAGGAAGGATTGACGAGCAGGCAGACCCTCCCATCGCGAACCGTGACGGCGGCAGTCTCCACTTCTTCGGTGACGAGGCGCCGCATGCCCATGAGCACATGCGCGTGGAACGGTTGCTTGAGGAGCAGTGCCGAGATCGCGCGACCGAGGGACTCGAGGGTGGCCGAGGATCGGCTCATGCCGTCACGCCCGCAGGGCGAGGCGGTCGACCTGGCCCAGGAACCGCAGGTGCTCGATGTCTCGCCCGGCGAGCCATGCCATCCTCACGACCTCCCGCGGAAGTCGATCCCACAGCAGGAAAGCAACGAGATTGCCCCGGGCCCGCTCATCCAGCGGAGAGGTCCTCGACCGTGCGTGGGCAAGCAGCCGCTCGACCAGCACCGAGAGGTGGTCGATCCTGGGCGCGCCGGACTGATCGAAGGCGACGCGGGCCAGGCGAGGGAGGATCTCCCCGGCGAGGTCGCTCGCCAGAAGTTCCTGCGGCGAGGGCAGCTGCGCCATGGAGGAGTTGAGATACCCGACGAACGCGACCGCCGCTTCCGGCTCGATGCAACTGTGTGCGAGGAGGTTGACGAGCGCCGCGTGCGTCGCGACATCGTCAATCCCCCGGAGGTGCTCGAAGAGGAACGTGAGGCTCCTGGGCGTGGTGCGGCCCTTGCCGACCAGCTCGGGGTAGGCGAGCACGAAGGAGATCCCACGCGCATCGATGCCGGTGCGCTCCGCCCACGCAGCCCAGGCCGACGCCTGGAACTCCATGGTGCAGTGCATCATGCGAGTCAGCAGCGCCTGGTCCATCGGGGTCACCGAGAAGTCGCCGCCGTCGGGATTGGCGGTCAGCATGATCTGCCAGCCCGGTGGAAGGTGCCAATTGAACATCCGGCGATCCTGCAGGAGCTGCATGATGCCCCGGAGGATTCGGTCATCGGCCCGGTTCACGTCATCGAGCAGGAGCAACCCCTCGCCTCCGAGCCGGTGCATGCGTTGGGCCCACTCGGGCATGACGTAGAGCGTCACGTCGTCATGCGGATCGTCCGGCGTGCCGCCATCGTGCACGCGCGGCATGCCGGTGATGTCGCCCATCTCCTCGAACTGTGCGGGATTGATCTGCAGGAATCCAAGCCTCCGCTCGGCGGCGAAGTCACGGATCGATTGGGTCTTTCCGATGCCCGGGAGCCCCCAGACGCACAGCGGGACCGGCTGCTGGCCACGCGCGATCGATTGCCGATTCGTGACGAAGACCAGATCGAGGAGCTTCCGGTAGTCCGAGCCACTGACATGCGGGCCATGGAAGATCATGGCAGGGATCCTCGAACGACGCGAGTCGGATCATTCATCGTTGGAACAATACCTGACGCGACCCTTGCCGAGGCGCTCGAGCACGGCGCGACTCGCATCATCGAGCGGGGCATCCCGGCTGATCACGAGTTCGACCAGTTCGGTGCACGCCAGGATTGATGCAGGCACCGTCCGGAGGGGCGCCCCCCGAAGGTTCACGGTGAGCAGGGATCGGCAGCCTCCGATCCACTCGGGAAGCGCCGCCAACCTGGAGCGATCGGCGTCGAAGCTCTGCAGTCGCGCCAGCCCGGACTTTCCCGCGGGCAAGGCCTCGACCGGACACTCGATGATGCTCAGCCGCTCCAGCGGAAGCGCGAGGATGCCTGCAGGCAGGGTGCGGACACGTGATCGATCCAGCAGGACATGCCTCAACCCGCTTGCCGTCGCGATCGACTCGGGCAACGAGGTGACGCCCGAGCCCATGAGATCGAGCGTCTCGAGTCGAGTCCCCCACCCATCGGTTCGGCACCCGGGCAACTCGTGCAGGAATGGCGAATCGCACGCGATCGTCTCCATGATCCGGCTGGAGAGCAGCCGCGCCGGCAATGCCTCCAGTCGCGAGCCGGAGAGATGCAGGCCGCGCAACTCCGGCAGGGCAGCCAACCAATCCGGCAGGCTGGAGCCCCCGAAACTCGACAGCCACATGCTGATGACGTCGAGCCGGGCCAACCATCGCGGCAACGAGACATGTCCCGCGGCTTCCATCATGACCTCGATCCAGCGTGAACTGGGGATCGTCCCGCCGGGATCTGCGGTTGCATCGTCATCCGCTGGGGGTGCCATGCCGTGCATGCTCACGCGCAACGCAAGGACCCTGTCTCGCAGAACGTCGAGAGCAGCGGGTTCTTCGTCCGCTTCGTCCGCTTCGGCCGGATCCCCGTCGGCCGCCTCGTCCGGCTCCCCGAACGAATCGCCCCCCCCGTCGTCGTCAGGTCCTTCCTCCCCTTCGTCACCATCCGGTTCCGATGCCTCATCCGATACGGTGCCCACGATCTCGATGCCACCCCACAGTCCCGTCACGGACTCGAGGTCGAACAGCGTGAACAGTTCGGCCGGGATCGACTCCAAGCGCGCATCTTCAAGGGCCAGTGACTTCAGGGAGCCAAGCTCGGCAATGCGTGCCGGAAGCACACGGAGGGTTGACGGAAGCGTGAGGCTCCTGAGGTCGGGGCTGTCGTTCGCAAGCTTCGGCAATTCGCTCGCCAGCGTGCCGGACAGGTCGTAGTCCTCCTGCCAATTGATGTCGGGCGGGTGCCGCAGGGGATTGCGCGCGAGATCGAGGGACTTCGCCATGTCCAGGTTGCCGAGCACGTTGACGGACTGGATGGCGTTGTCGCTGAGGACGATCGACTCGACCTTCGGCAATTCGTCGAACTCGAACGAGACCTCGCTGATGCGATTGTCCGAAAGATCCACCTTCCGGAGGGTCACCGGGCCGATCACCGGATCGGGCGAGCGGCCCCAGCGAAGCGACGTCAAGCCGCAGTTCCTCAGGCGGATCCGCTGAAGCCGCGGAAACGAGGTTCCCAGCATGACGCTGTCGGGCAATCGGCCCATGGGCACACCGGACAGCGAGAGTTCGAACAGCGGTGATCCGCGCACAGCCTCGAAGGAGAGCGCCCTGTCGACGTTCTCGATCGTCAGGATCCCCGACCGCGACTCCAACTCCCACTCTTCCGGGGTCTCGCCCTTGGCGAATGGATCGAAGGCGTGCGATGCCAGCCAGCATGCCACGGCGTCGGGCAGCCCCGGACAGTCACGCACCTCCATCGTGGTGCAGTAGCCGGTGCTCGGCATCGCGGCACGCAAGCCGTCGATCTCGGCCGGCGTGAACCTGCAGGCCGCCAACTCGATCCGCAGCACGTGGGAGGTCGGAGTGAGCAACCTGCTTTCCCCTGCCTTCATGCCTTCATCGGGATCATCCTCCTCGAACTCCTCGGACTCCTCGAGTCGGAGCTCGTTCGCACGGACGATGCCGTCGTGCGACACCTGGAGCAGTGCCGCCGCACCGCCAAACACGTTCCGCACGACGAGGCTGTCCCACCATGCCGGCTCGAACCACTGCACCAGCGTCGAGAGTGCCGCTGCACTGAGGGCGGACCCACCACCATCGATGCACAGGTGGGTCCGGCAGCATGAAGTGGATCCACTTGAATTGCCTCCCCACGAATCGCCGGAAGGCAAGCAGCCCGCAGCTCGGTCCAGCATCCACGCCTCGAGGAAGACCGACTGTGCCCCGGCCCGACCGCCGTGATTCGCCAATGCCCTCATGAGCACCATGGGATCCGCCGTGCGAAGAACGCTTCGGATCCAGCCTGCATCCCGGTCGTGCGGTCCGGGCTCGTCCCAAAGCCGTTGCGTCAGGGCTCCGGCGATGCCCGGATCACCGACCATCCTTCGCGCCACGTCGAAGCAGAGCCGCGCATCGCAGGCACCCGACGCGAGACGGTCGATGATGTCGACGGGCCCAAGGGCGTGGCAGGACTGCGACGCCTGGACGTCGTACAACGCGCGACCCACGTTGCCCAGCATTCCAGGCCATGATCCCATTGAATCGAGGATGACCAGGATCGTCGGGACATCATCGTCATCGCAGAGGCGAAGGACCGTCTCGAGCAGTACGGCAGCCAACCAGGGCATTCCGAACAGACCAAGTGCCTTCGCCTTGGCAAGTCCGAGTTCAATCGACGCAGACTCGCTGCTCCGGAGCGCCTCAAGGACGTCGTGGACCTCCGACAGCCTGAGCATCGAGTCCACGGCAGGCTGGAGCGACGCAAGATCACCGACTTCCCGCCAAGCACCACTGCCCCGGCGAATCCGATCCAGCGCACTCAGTTCCCCGCGCCGCGCCATGGCGGCGAGTTCTTCCGACTGCATGTACGGTCGAACCGATTCGTGCAGCCGCCAGAGTGAAAAGGTCGCGCGGTCGCGTGGCATCGAGAGTCCTCCGGGGCGGACGCTACCACCGCATGCTTCGTTCCCAGGAGTGCCCTCCCGCACCCGGCGCCTTGGCGCTGTTCGGCATCGCAGCCGGCATCGGCGCGCGGCGTCGGCGGGCCTGAGTTCAACGCACCAGATTCGGTCACCCCAGCGCGTCCTCCACCGGAGGATGCGCTGGGGGTGACGTGCTTCTCGGTTCCGGGGTATTCCTGACATCCGTATACTAGATTCCGTTTCGCGTGGGCACGATTGTTCAAGGATCCGGAATCCTGCTCCGGCTTCAGGGGATCCAAATGGGGTTCGTCCATACGAGCCGCGGCCGGCCTGGCCGCGCAGTCCGGGAGTCAACGAAGGAGGACCCATGTACGGCAAGCAAACCGAACGCGCGATCGGGGCCCTGAGTCGCCTGGCCGAAGTGTGGGACAACGG
>JBEGMG010000152.1:0-4474 GCA_041183165.1 Actinomycetota bacterium
CTCCGGTGGCTTGAGTACGACGGTGTCGCCTGAGGCGAGTGCGGGGCCGATGCGCCAGGTGGCGAGCATGAGCGGGGCGTTCCACGGCGTGATGATCGCGGCGACACCTGCGGGATCCCACGACACGACGTTGGTGTGGCCGCGCGTCTCGAAATCCGGATGCTTCAGGTCGTTGACGGCGTACTCGGCGAAGAAGCGGATGTTCATGGCCACGCGCGGCATGACGCCGCGGCGGTGCGAGCGCAGCAGCGAGCCGTTGTCGCGGGTTTCGAGTTGGGCGAATTCCTCGAGGCGCGCCTCGACCAGGTCGGCGACGCGGCCGAGGATCTCGCCGCGCCCGCGCGGACCGAGCTTGGCCCAGCCTGGGAAGGCGTCGCGTGCCGCGGCGACGGCGGCGTCGACCTCGGCGGTCTGGCCGCGGGCGACCTGTCCGAGCACGGCGCCGTCGATGGGGGAGAGGTCGTCGAAGGTGTCGTTGGAGGAGACCCGCTCGCCACCGATCCAGTGGCGGGGGTCGACGCGTACGTCGGCGACCTCGAGCATGGTGAGGGCCTTCCTCGGGAGATTGTTCGGACCCTAACGGATTATCCCTCCATGGTGCCAGGGGCAATCGCCACGGAGGGTGAAGGGGAGGTCAAGGGAAGGTAAGTCTCCCTGCGGCCTCCCACCTCTCCCGCTAACGGGGAGAAATGGTTGATGACCGACTCCATTGGTATCCCATGAACCGTTTGTCCCGCTTAGCGGGAGAAACGGGGGTCGCGGCTAGGGGGGTGACAGCTTGCGGGCGTAGGTGGCGTCGAGGGCGAGGAGGAAGGCGCCCTGGATGAGGATGGCTAGGCCATCACCGCGCGTCATGCGGAACGACGTGCCCTCGCGGCCGGCCCGGACGGCGATGTGGGCTCCTCCGGCGATGTAGACCACATCTGCGGCCGCGTTGATGAGGAGCAGGGTCCGCAGTTTGCGCGCCTCGGCGTCTACCTGCTCCTGCGTGAGCTCACCACGACGCGAGCGGCTCAGCGTGCCAGCGCCGGCGATGAGGGCATCGACCACGCCCCACATCGCGGTCTGACGGCCGAAGGTCATCCACTGCCGCCGCCCGGTGCGCTTGCCGAGGAGCGCGATGACCCCACCTTTGACCACGCTGCCGACACCCCAGACGGTGAGGAGCGTGCTGATCTCGCGTTCGTATCCCTCGAGTTCGTCCCTGTCCATCTCTCCAGCATGTCAGTGCGTGGTCGGTCCGACCAGTCGTCGATCGGTCAGCCGCTGCGCACCACTAGCCTGGTCCCGTGGCTCGTCCCCGCATCGCGCTCATCGGCCGCTTCGCTGAGCACACCTCCGCCACGCGCTACGCCGCGATCGTCTCGGCACGTGCCCTGGTGGAGTCGCTGTGGCTCGCTGGTGCGGAGCCCGTGACCCTGCTGGCCGCTCCCGCGCCCGAGGGCCTGGACTGGGCCGAGCGGCTGCGGGGGATCGATGGGGTCCTGCTCTGCGGCGGCGCGGATATCGACCCGGCGCGCTACGGCGCGACCGAGGTGCACCCCGAGGTGTACGACGTCGATGCGCTGCAGGACGAAGCTGATCTGTCGCTTGCGGCGTACTGCTTCGCGACTGGCGTGCCGACCCTTGCGGTATGCCGTGGCCTCCATGTCGTCAACGTGCTGCGCGGTGGAAACCTGGTGCAGCACATGGACGACCATCATCGTCACGTCCTGCACGAGGTGGTCATCGAGCGCGGCCCGGCGGGCATCGAGCCCGGCCCCATCAACGCGTCGTGCTACCACCACCAGTGCATCGACCGCCTCGGCTCCGGGCTCGAGGTCGTCGGCCGGGCGGAGGACGGCACCATCGAGGCGGTCACGATCGACTCGGCCGGGTGGGCCTTCGGCGTGCAGTGGCATCC
Organism: Actinomycetota bacterium; assembly: GCA_041183165.1. Classification (GTDB taxonomy): domain Bacteria; phylum Actinomycetota; class Actinomycetes; order S36-B12; family S36-B12; genus Mxb001. Next base: position 1,904 of record JBEGMG010000152.1, read on the forward strand.
GGAGGACACCGCGCGTGAGGATCCGCGCCAGATGGGCATTTTGCGAGCGCTCGTCGACGCCGCCCACTAGGTTGCGCGTGGACGCCCGTTCATTGGGTCCTGCGAATTGAGGTGGTTCTGATGCCAGGAGCCGAAGGCCTGTCTCGGCGAGGGTTCCTCGCCGCCGTCGCGGGATCGGCGGTGGCCCTGGGAGCTGCCGCACCCGCCATGGGAGCGACCGATCACGGAGGCGACCGGGTCACCGCGAGGCAGGCGATGCGGTGGCTCGAGAGGGGCAACAACCGGTGGGTCCGCGGCGACATCCAGCGCGTCGACCACACGCCGCCCTTCAGAGACATCACGAACGGGCAGTGGCCCTTTGCCTCGATCCTGTCGTGCGCGGACTCGCGCGTGAACCCCGAGAACGTCTTCGACGTCCGCCAGGGCAACCTGTTCAATGTGCGCAACGCCGGCAATGTGGGCGGGGACATCAGCATCGGGTCCCTGGAGTACTCGGTCGCCGTACTCGGGGTGCCCCTGCTTGCAGTCCTCGGCCACAGCGGCTGCGGAGCCGTGTCGGCCACGCAGCGCTACCTGCGCACCGGCGAGCTGCCCGGTGGCGACATCGACGCCGTAGTGAAGGCGATCGTGCCGGCGATCGAGTCGCTTCCCGAGGACCACACCCTCGGGCGGGCCATCGAGGCCAACGCGCAGTACAGCGCGCGTATTCTCCGGCGCCAGAGCGGTGTCATCCGGGAGGCCGTCGATCGCGGCAGGCTGCGCATCGTGCACGGCGTCTACGACATCCGCTCCCGCAGGGTCACCTGGGCGTAGCGATCCGGCAGGCCAGCGTCAGTCCCCGATCCGCTCCACGATCCACTCGGCCATCGCCAGGCTCGAGGTCCACGCGGGCGATACGGCGTTGAGCACATGCGTGGAGCGCTCGCCCGGCTCTACGACGAAGTCCATCTCGAGCTTGCCGGTCGGCACGTGCAGCAGTTGTGCGCGTACGCCGACCCGCCCGCGCTCGCGGAAGTCCTTGGCCTGCACGCTGGGCACGAGTGCGCTGGCTTGGCTGACGAGATAGCGGCGTGAGTATTTCGGCACCTCGCTGCGCACGAGTCCGGGCACATCGTGATGCGGTGAGCGCAGGAATCGCGGGTAGAGCCGCGCGATCCCGGCGAATTCGCTCGGCTTGATGCCGCGCAGACCTGCGTAGTCCTCGCGCCACAGCGATGGGATCGCTGTCGGCCCCACTTTGGTGCGTCCGCTCACGGTGACGGTGAGGTGCACGCCGAGGAAGGGATTGCGCGGATCCGGCACGGGGTAGACGTGCCGCTGCAGTCGTCCCGGGGGCCAGTTCGAGTACCAGTAGAGCCCCTTGAAGGGCAGCATCGCGTAGTCCTCGCCCACGCCGAACCAGTGCGCCACCCGATCGGCATAGAGTCCCGCGGCGTTGATGATGTGGCCGACCTCGATCCGCTGGTACGGCGTGCGCATCCAGCCCGGCCCCGCCTCGACAACCGGCGTTCCCAGACGCACCTCGCCCCCGCGCTGGCGCACGCGAGCGGCGAGCGCCTCGACGACGGCAACGGGATCGGCCACGGCGGTGGAGGGCGACCACAGTGCGCGCTCATGCGTGCGCGCGAGCGGCTCGATCTCGCGCAGGCCCACCTCATCCACCATCTCGAGTGGGACGCGATTGGCCCGACCCCGCTCGTAGAGGCTGTCAAGCGACGCCACTTGCTCAGCCCTGGTCGTCACGACGACCGTGCCGGTCTCGCGCACAGGCACGCCGTGCTCCGCGCAGAAGGCCTTGAGGAGTTGATTGCCGCGGCGGGTGAGCTGCGCCTTGAGCGAGTCGGGTGCGTAGTAGAAGCCGGCGTGGAGCACCCCGGAATTGCGCCCCGATGCGTGCTCCGCGAGGCGCTCCTCCTTGTCGCACACGAGCACGCTGCTCCCCGGGTGCCGCGCGAGCCATGCGTCGGCGAGTGCGAGGCCGACGATGCCTCCCCCGATGACGGCGACGTCGTACCCGCGCATGCATCGACCCTAGACGGCTCCTAGCCGGCAGGCAGCGGCACGCGGAAGAACTCCGGGCGATAGAGCGTCGGGTCGTCGGCGAGCGCTTCGGGGTCGGTGGAGTTCTGGCTGATGCTCACGACGATCGTGCCGTCCTGCGGGAAGAGAGTGGGATGTGCGAGTGCGGCATATCGCACGATGCCTGCGTCGGTGTCGCTGGGCCGCTGCGCCACCGGATCGGATGCGACGAAGGTCCCGGTCGGCTCGGCAGCCGACCAGATGACGATGTCGCGACCGAGGTAGTCGTCGCGCTTGCTCACGGCGTACCACCTGCCGTCTTGCGCAAACACCGACAACGTCTGGGAGACCCCGCCGCTCGCAGGGATGAGCGTGGTCGCCGCGGATGCATCGGGGCTCCAGTCGTCCGGTGTTCGGTACTCCCAGTCGAGCACCTCGAAGACCTGTTCGGGGCGGACGCGTGCGACGTGCAGGGACCACCCGAAGACGAGCTCTGTCTCAGGATTGGCGGTGCCGTAGATGTAGAGATAGTCATCGCGGCCGCGCCATGAC
>JBEGMG010000153.1:0-5614 GCA_041183165.1 Actinomycetota bacterium
GAGGAAGGGCGCTGCGTCCGCGCAGGAATCCCGCGGTACTGGATCCAGGCCCCTCGTCGATGAGGGTGCGTGCGGCGTCGACATCGAGCCGGCCGTAGACGAGGCCATCGCTCACGAGAAGTGCGGTGGGCGCGAAGCGGTGACCGCCGAGATGCGAGCACTCCCACACACCCGGCGAGCCCGACAATGACGCGACGAGTGCGCGTCCGTCGATGCCGCAGCAGGCGTCCCGTGAGGAATTGGTGCAGACGGCCAGGATCGGTGCTTCCGGGTCCGTGGCTGCGGACGGCGGGCCCTCGATCGGCCACTCCCAGATCTCGTCGGGATCCTCCGCGATCGCCAGACGCGGAGGTGGGTCGCCGGGCAGCGCCCCCGCGACCCACACGCGCAGAGGTGCTCGCACATCGGTTGCAGGGTGGCGCCCGGGTCGGCGTACGAGCAGGACTCGGCGCTGGTCGTCGGAGGTGAGTGAGCGGACAGCGGGCACGCGACAGTCGGCGATGGCCTGGCGTCCCCAGGCGCCGGGCACCTCGATGAGCCACCACCACCGGGCGAGGGGCGCGGTGCCGGCAAGGGGCTCTGCTGCGGCGGTCTCGGCGCAGCGCGTCATCGGGGCGGTCCGCCGACGCTGGCGACGGGACCGCTGAGGGGATTGCCCGATGCATCGCGCTTGCCGATGTCCTCGGGTAGATCGAGGGGGGTCCCGGAAGCGGCAGAGGCGCGTACGGGACCCACACCTGCCCAACCGAGGACGAGCACATCCTCGAAGCGGAGGAACCGATGCGCGCGCACGCCTGCGGTGCCACGACCCTTGCGTGGAATGTCGGCGAGCGGGGTGACCTTGGCCGTGAACGCCGACGTGCCCGGCAGGGCGGACCGCGACCCCGCGACCGTGACGATGACGGCATCGGAGCTATCACCATCGACCGCGCAGCAGGCGATGAGCTCGGCGCCCTCCGACAGTCGGATTCCCGCCATCCCCGATGCCGAGCGGCCCTGCGGTCTCACGGCATCGGCCGGGAAGCGCAGGGCCTGCGCGTCGGAAGTGATGAGCACGATGTCGTCGCCGGGAGTTGTCTCCTGTGCCCCGACCACCTCGTCCCCCTCAGCGAGAGCGATGAGATCCCAGTCCCGGCGGGTGGGAGGCCCTTGGATCGCGACCCGCTTGATGATCCCCTGCCGGGTGCCGAGCACGACGACGGCCGGTGGCTCACTCACTTCGGCCAGGCCGATGACGCGTTCGCCGGGTTCGAGATCGAGCAGCGCACCCAGGGGTGCACCGCCCGCGAGGGCGGGAGCGTGCGCGGAGGGCGGCAGGATGGGCATCTCCACGACGGGCAGACGCACCCCGCGTCCGGTGCTGGTGAGCACGAGCACCTCGCCGCGTCCGGTGGCGACGGTGGCGCTCACGATGACGTCGTGCGCTGCGCGTGGTCCCGTCGTGGAGATATCGGAGCCGTTGGTGCGCGCGATCAAGCCGGTCCCCGACAGGAGCACTCTGCACGGGGAGTCGGGCAGTTCCAGCGACGCCGGAGTCGCCGCGGTCCGGGGAGTCCCGGCATCCTCGAGCAGGATCGTGCGACGAGGCGTGGAATGCTCCTCGGCGGCGGCAAGCAACTCGGCAGCGACCACCTCTCGCAACCGTCCCTCATCGTCGATGATGGCCGACAATTCGTCGATCCGAGCAGCGAGATCATCGCGCTCGGCCTCGAGCTCGATGCGCGAAAACCGCGTGAGGCGGCGCAGTGGCATCTCGAGGATGTACGACGCCTGCTCCTGGGAGAGGTCGAAGACCGTCATGAGGCGCTCGCGTGCGGCCGCGGTGTCATCGCTCGTGCGGATGAGTTGGATGACCTCATCGATGTCGAGGATGGCGATAAGGAGGCCATCGACCAGGTGGAGGCGTTCGCGGGCTCGCGTCCGCCGGTGCTCACTGCGACGTCGCACGACCTCACGCCGGTGATCGACGAACACCTCGAGGAGTTCGCGTAGCCCAAGGGTGCGCGGCTCCCCGTCGACGAGTGCGACGGCGTTGATGGTGAAGGCGTCCTCGAGCGGGGTGAGCCGGTACAACTGCTCGAGCATGGCCTCAGGATTGACCGAGGGTGCGAGTTCGATGACCAGGCGCAGTCCGTGCTCGCCGTCGGTGAGATCCAGCAGGTCCGAGATTCCCTGGACCTTCTTGCTCGTCACCAGGTCCTTGATGCGCTCGATCACCCGCTCCGGGCCAACCCCGGGGGGTAGTTCGGTGACGACGATGCCGCGCCGCCTCGGGCTCACCTGCTCGATGCGCGCCGTGGCACGCACCCGGAAGGAGCCTCGACCCGTCGCGTAGGCCTCGCGCACCCCCGAGAGGCCGAGGATCGTCCCGCCTCCGGGGAGATCGGGCCCGGGCACGAACCTGATGAGCTCGTCGAGACTCGCGTCGGGGTTGAGCACGAGGTGGCGGGCTGCGGCCACGACCTCGCCGAGGTTGTGCGGTGCCATGGACGTGGCCATGCCTACGGCGATGCCGGCGGCACCGTTGACCAGGAGCGCGGGCAGCCCGGCGGGCAGGACGGTCGGCTCCAACTCTCGTCCGTCGTAGTTGGGGACGAAGTCGACCACGTCCTCATCGAGGGACTCGGCCATGGCGAGGGCCGAGGGAGCCAAGCGGCACTCGGTGTAGCGCATGGCGGCCGGTCCGTCATCGGGGGAGCCGAAGTTGCCGTGGCCATCGACGAGGGGCAGGCGCAGGGTGAAGGGCTGGGCGAGGCGCACGAGGGCGTCGTAGATCGCGGAGTCGCCGTGGGGGTGGAGTCGGCCCATGACGTCTCCGACCACGCGAGCGCTCTTGACGTGGCCTCGATCGGGGCGCAGCCCCATCTGGTGCATCTGGAAAAGGATGCGCCGCTGCACGGGCTTCAGGCCATCGCGAGCGTCGGGGAGAGCCCGGGAGTAGATGACGGAGTAGGCGTACTCGAGGAAGGACGACCGCATCTCACTGTCGACGTCGACGTCGATGATGCGATCGATGGATTCACCCTTGCGAGCCACGCGGAGAGCCTACGGGCGGCCGCCCTGCAAGGACACGGCACGCGCCGCGACCCGCGTGGCGAGTCGGAGTGCTTCCTCGATGTCGGCCCCGCGTGTCCATGAGGCGAGGAACCCGGCCGCGAAGGCATCTCCCGCGCCGGTGCTGTCAAGGTTCTGCGCGGGTACGGCGGGGGCGCTCCAGATATGCTCCCCGCGGCCGACCACGGCCCCGTCCGAGCCCCGCTTGACCGCGACGACGAGATCGTGGCCGGTCAGCGCGCGCAGGGCGTCGAGCGGGTCGGAGTGTCCGGTCAAGGCGGAGGCCTCATCGGCATTGGCGAGCAGGAGGTCGCCCGGCGCGAGCCAGGAGAGGAAGGCTTCCGGTCCGACGGCGAGCAGGAGCGCTTCCGAGGAGGCGTCGACGCTCACGGACACTGCCGCGTCGCGGGCACGCTCCAGGGCGGTGAGGGCGGCTTCACGGGACCCCTCCCGCAGGAGTGAGTAGCCGCTGACATGGAGGTGATCACCTGCGCGCCAGGAGAGCCCGTCGAGGCCTGAGACGGCGAGGCGCTCATTGGCGCCCGGGTCCGGGAACATCGTGCGCTCGCCGTCCGGTGTGACGATGACCACGCAGCGACCGGTCGACCGCTCCGGATCACGCGCGACGCGCAGGGTCACTCCGGCGTCGTCGAGGACGGCGAGAGCCGCGTTTCCGCGGGAGTCATCGCCCACGCGCGCCACGAGTTCCACGGTCACGCCGAGGTCGGCGAGCCAGGCGGCGACATTGGCCCCCGATCCGCCCTGCTCGTCGGAGATCGATGCAGGCGCGTCGGATCCGGGCGCAGGTGGTGTGCTCGTGCGCGCGAGGACATCGACCATGACCTCGCCGACGACGCGGATGAGCGGGGATTGCGTCATATCAGCCGTTCACCTGTCGGCGACAGCCACGCACGATGCGAGATCGGCATTGCGCAGGATGATCTCGGTGTTGACCTCGAGGCTGATCCCGCCGGATCCTCGATGGAAGTGGTCGAGGAGGAAGGGAGTGACGTCCTTGCCTCGGATCCCGGACGCCTCTGCGAGGGCAAGGCCTTCGGCGAGGAGTCGATCGTGCAGGTCGGGGTCCATCTGAAGGTCCTCCGGGAGGGGATTGGCGACCACGAGGGCTCCCGGAACGGATAGGGCTCGGCGCACGGCGGAGATGGCGGCGATGTCTTCGGGGCTGTTGACCTGCCAGTCGATACGACTGCCCGAGTCGGTGAGGTAGAACCCCGGGAATCGGTCGGTGCCGTAGCCCACGACGGCGACGTTGAGAGTCTCGAGTCGCTCGAGGGTGGCGGGTACGTCGAGGATGGACTTGACTCCCGAGCACACCACGATGACGGGTGTCGTCGATAGCGAAGTCAGGTCAGCGGACTCATCCCAGGTCTCTCGTGCCTGCCGGTGGACACCGCCGAGCCCGCCCGTGGCGAAGACGCCGATACCCGCCAGGTGAGCGAGGTGACTCGTTGCCGCGACGGTCGTCGCAGCGTGTCCGCCCCGCGCCACCACCGTAGCGATATCTCGCACACTCACTTTGACGATGTCATCGAGGCCGGCCACGCGCGCGAGCTCGTCGTCGGATAGTCCGATGCGCACGCGTCCGTCGAGCACGGCGATGGTTGCGGGGACCGCGCCTCGGCGGCGCACGGTCTCCTCGACTGCGCGCGCGACCCGCAGGTTCTCGGGACGGGGGAGCCCGTGGCTGATGATGGTGGACTCCAGGGCCACGACGGGGCGGCCATCGCCCAGAGCGGCGGCTACATCAGGTGAGATGTCCAGGGCGGGGGCCATGCGAGCACGCTAACGCCTCGGGTGGTGGAGGAGAGCGGGTGCGTCGGCGGTTCGGCCGAGAGGGTGGGAGGATGTGGGTCATGACGGATGCGGGCACCCTGCATAACCGCCTGCGCGGCGACATCGAGCGCAGTGGCTACTACCCCGCCCTCGTCGCAGATGCACTGGAGACTGCGCTCGCGGGTGAGCCGCTCGTCGCTTACGTCGTCCATCACGAGGCCACCTTCGATCGCGATGAGTTGCGGCGCCACGTCACCGTACTCGTTCTCACGCCTACCCGGTTGATCGTGGGGCACACTGATGAGCACGGCCCGGATGACACATGTCCGGAGCCCTATGCCTCGGCATCGACCGAGGCTGTCCGCCTGGAGAAGGTCGATTCCGTCGTCGTCACGCGCGTTGTCGCCAATCCGGCGCGTCATCACGCGGGCGGCCCCATGCGCGAAGTCGTGCTGACGATCGGCTGGGGTGCTGTGGCGCGCATCGATCTTGAGCCCGCGGGGTGCGGTGATTCCGAATGCGATGCCGACCACGGCTACACCGGGACCGCGAGCAACGACGACCTTTCCCTGCGCGTATCCGAGGCTGCCGACGGCTCCGACGTCGTCACCCAGACGCTCGCATTTGCCGCTTCCCTGTCCGAGGCCACGGCAGCCCGACTGCGGTGACCGACGCGCTCGAGGCTCCGCCCTACGGCTCCGGCACCCTGGCCGACGTGCTGCCGTCCGTGGCGAGCCTGTGGCGGATACCCGGATTCCAGGACTCA
>JBEGMG010000154.1:0-9226 GCA_041183165.1 Actinomycetota bacterium
GCTGCCTCCCGTAGGAGTCTGGGCCGTGTCTCAGTCCCAGTGTGGCCGGTCGCCCTCTCAGGCCGGCTACCCGTCGTCGCCTTGGTGAGCCGTTACCTCACCAACAAGCTGATAGGCCGCGGGCCCATCCTTCACCGAAAAACTTTCCACCTCCGCGGATGCCCGCAGAGGTCGTATCCGGTATTAGCCCCGGTTTCCCGGAGTTATCCCGAAGTGAAGGGCAGGTTGCCCACGTGTTACTCACCCGTTCGCCACTGATCCAGCAGAGCAAGCTCCGCTTTCACCGTTCGACTTGCATGTGTTAAGCACGCCGCCAGCGTTCGTCCTGAGCCAGGATCAAACTCTCCGTTAAGGAATAGTTTTGATCATGGCGGACAGAGCTGATTAATGCTTCTGTCAACCAAAGGAACCGTCATGGGTCGTCGAAGACGCCCCATGAACGGGGTTATTTGGCATCGATATGTGGCACGCTGTTGAGTTCTCAAGGAGCGGTCGCGCATCGGGCGCGCCTGCGGTGCAGGCCGTTCCCGGGGCGACTCGCAACGCTACCCGCGCGGCAGCGATTCGGTCAAATCCGCCCGAGGGCGTACCCGACCGAATCGAGTCGACGTGGGAGTCGTTGCGCCTCGCCGAACCGGCCTAACTGTCGCCCTAGGGGCTGTCGTCGTCCGGGTCTTCCGTGCGAGGAAGTACGACTATACGCCGATCCATGGGGGAGGTCAAATCCAGGACAGCCATTCGGGCGTGATCTGGGTCACCCCTCGACGAGGACTCCCGCCAGGGTACGGCGCCCCCTCCTGAGCACGAGGAAGCGCCCGTGGAGGAGTTCGCTGGCAGGCGGGCAGAACGCCTCATCCTCAACTCTCACATTGTTCACGTAGGCCCCACCTTCCCCAATGGTGCGCCGCGCCTGGCCGCGGCTGGGGGAAAGCCCCGAGCGCACGAGGAGGTCCACGATGTCCGGAAGCGCTCCCCCGGTGATCTCCTCGCTCGGCACGATCGCGTGCGGCACCTCCCGCAGGGCCGCCTCCAGCACATCGGCGGGCACGGCCGAGAGGTCGCCCTGCCCGAAGAGGGCCTGGGCGGCCGCCTCCACAGCCTCGGTGGCGGCGGCGCCGTGCACGAGCGTGGTGAGCTCCTGGGCAAGTGCGCGCTGTGCCGCTCGCCGCGCCGGCTCAGCGCGAGTCGCTTCCTCGAGCTCCTCGATCTCCGCATGGCTGCGCATGCTGTAGAAGCGCAGGTACGTCGGCACGTCGCGGTCGTCGGCGTTGAGCCAGAACTGGAAGAACGCATACGGACTCGTCATCGCAGGGTTGAGCCACACGGTGCCCGACTCGGTCTTGCCGAACTTCGTGCCGTCCGCCTTCGTCACCAGCGGCGTCGTGAGCGCGTGCACGTGCGCTGCTTCGACGCGGCGAATCAGGTCGACGCCCGCGGTGATGTTGCCCCACTGGTCCGATCCACCCATCTGCAGGCGGCATCCGTGACGGCGGTAGAGCTCGAGGAAGTCGTAGGACTGCAGCAACTGGTAGCTGAACTCGGTGAAGGAGATCCCATCTCCAGCAAGGCGAGCGGCGACAGCCTCCCGATCCAGCATGCGGTTGACGCTGAAGTGCTTGCCGATGTCACGCAGGAATGCGATGACGTCGATGTCCTTCGTCCAGTCGAAGTTGTTCACCAACTGCGCAGCAGCCGGGCCCTCGAAATCGAAGAAGCCGGAGAGCTCGGTCCTCAGGCGCGAGACCCACTCGTCCACGACATCGACGGGATTGAGGGTGCGCTCCCCCGTCATCTTGGGATCGCCGATGAGTCCCGTCGCGCCTCCGACGAGCGCGAGCGGTCGATGGCCGTGGGCCTGGAATCGCCGCATCGTCTGGATCTGCAGGAGGTTGCCCAGGTGAAGGCTCGGGGCGGTGGGATCGAAGCCGATGTAGTACGTGAGCGGTCCCGCGTCGAGTTCGGCTCCGAGCGCATCGAGATCCGTGCTCTGGGCGATCAGGCCGCGCCACTGCAGGTCATCGATGAGGGCGTTCACAAGCAGGAATCCTCTCGCATGGCCCGCGTTGCGCCGCGGTGGGCTAGGGGCACGACGTAGCGGTGAATACTGCGCCATCCAGCAGGCTCCCCGCGGGCCACGTGAGGCTGGAGTCGGTCAACTCCAGACGCGTGCCGTCGCCGTAGACGAAGGCACCGGCTTCGAGTCGGCCCGGGGTGGTCTCAGGAGCGAACTCCTCGGCCCCGTCGACGTAGGAGTAGACGGTGATCCGACCCCCGTCGGGATTGCCCTCCGCCGGTGCCGACTCGACCTTCACGACCGCGCGACTCGCGCCCTCGACCAACTCGTAGCACCGCGCGGGCGCCGAAGAGCCCTCGGACGCAGCGTCGCTCCCGCCTCCCCCGCACGCAGCGAGGAAGACCAGGCTGGCGAGAACGATCAGGGCGTGCGGCTTCATCGGGCATCCCTTCGGTTGCGGGGCGTGGCAGCACGATAGGGGCTCACGGTCGGATGGTCCGCGACGTACCGCCAGGGCGTGGCGCCCCCGGGCCCGGACACCCCGGTGCGCAGGGTGACCGCGTGCACCGGCAGGGGTTGGCGTGCGAGTTCGAGGCGGACGGGTGAAGCGGGATCGAGGAGGTCCAGTCCATCGACATCCCCTGTGAGCCCGAGGGCGACACTGAGCCTCGCCGGTCCCCGGGCGAGATCGCGGTCGCTTCGGGCAGTGACCCTGCGCTCGCGGGCGATATCGATCCCCTCGATCACCTCGCCCGCGCGCAGGAGCACCGCAGAGGCGCTGTCATCCGGACCGGTGACGACGTTGGCGCACCAGTGCATGCCGTAGGTGAAGTAGACGTAGAGGTGACCGGGCGGGCCGAACATCGTGGCGTTGCGCGGGGTCTGCCCACGGAAGGCGTGGGAGCCGGGATCCTCACCCTGGCCGCCGTACGCCTCGACTTCGGTGATCCGAAGTGCCACAGGGCCCTCGGGCGAATCCGACACCAGCCGCGCACCCAGCATGCGAGGGGCTGCGACCGTGGGATGGCCCGACAGGACTCCTCTGCCGTGCAACATGGCGCCAGTGTGGGCCATCGGTTGCCCACGCGGTCGCAGAGGAGGCCGCCCGCCCACGCTCACTCCCCCCGGCGTGCCGGGGGCGGGCGACCTCGAATTCACCCTGTCGCGGGGGTCTGACAGCGGACGCTTCTCCGCCCGGAAAGCGTCACCGGGCGGCAGATTCAGGGCCGAGAACGCCCGAGTCGAGCAGTAGCGGCGACCCCGGCCACCGCTCCGAGGGCATTGGCCGCGACGTCGGTCCACTGGAACGATCGCAAGCCGAAGGCTCCCTGGAGGATCTCCAGCAGTACGCCGTACCCGATGACTCCGGCGAGCGTGACCGCGATGTGGGGCTGCCGCTGGGCGAGCATGGCGAGGGCAGCGAGCAGGGCGTAGGCCAGTCCGTGGCCGATCGTGGCGCGGACTTCCCCTAGGTCGGCGATCTCCACGCCGGGGGTCCCGCGCGGCGGCAGCATCGATACGACCCCGATGAGGAGAGCGACAGCACTTGCGGCAATCCCCCACGCTCGCCCGCCCGCGCGGAGTGCGTCAGGGACGGCCACGCGCCCATTCGGCGTCGACTGCCACGACCGCGCGGACATCGGCCAGCTGCTCGCGCACGCGCACCGGTGCCGTTCCGCCGTAGGACGCACGCGACGACACCGACCCCTCGAGCGAGAGCACCTCGCGCACGTCGGGGGTCAGCGAGGCCGAAATGCCGGCGAAGTCCGCGTCGTCGAGATCCCACAGCTCGATTCCGCGGTCCTCCGCGACGCGAACGCAGGCGCCCGCGATCTCGTGTGCGTCGCGGAAGGGCACCCCCTTGCGCACGAGCCACTCGGCGATGTCGGTGGCCAGGGCAAATCCCTCCGGTGCTGACGTCGAGATGCGCACGGTGTCGAACCGCAGGGTCGCGATCATCCCGGTGACGGCGGGCAGGACGAGCAGGAGCTGATCGACGGCGTCGAACACCGGTTCCTTGTCCTCCTGCAGATCGCGGTTGTAGGCGAAGGGCATGCCCTTGAGGGTGGCAAGCAGGCCGGTGAGGTCGCCGATGAGACGACCGGACTTGCCACGGACGAGTTCGGCGACGTCCGGGTTCTTCTTCTGCGGCATGATCGACGACCCCGTCGACCATGCGTCGTCGAGTGCCGCCCAGCCGAACTCACGCGATGTCCACAGCACGACCTCCTCGCCAATGCGCGAGAGGTGGACGCCGATCATCGCCGCGGCGAAGAGGAACTCGGCGACCCAGTCGCGATCGCTCACCGCATCGATCGAGTTGGCCAGCGCGCCCCGGAAGCCGAGTTCGGCGGCAACGGCCTGCGGGTCCAGACCGAGGGATGAGCCCGCGAGGGCACCGGCACCCAGCGGCGACAGCGCTGCGCGCTCATCCCAGTCGCGCAAGCGGTCGATATCGCGAGCGAGCGCGTGCACATGCTTGGCAAGCTCATGACCCAGGGATACCGGCTGGGCGTGCTGCAGGTGAGTGAAGCCCGGTGCGATCGTGTCGACATGCTCCTGCGCCTGAGCGAGCAGCGCCTGCTGCAGCTCGATGATCTCGGCGGCAATCACTCGCGCCTGCTCACGCAGGTAGAGCCGGAAGTCGGTCGCGACCTGGTCGTTGCGGCTGCGCCCTGCGCGGAGCTTGCCGCCCAGTGGACCGAGCCGCTCGAGCAATCCGCGCTCGATGGCAGTGTGCACATCCTCGTCGTCCTGCCCTGCCGTGAAGGCACCCGACCCGACGTCGCCTGCGAGGGCGTCGAGCGCCGCGAGGACCTGCGCGATCTCCGCATCGTCGAGTAGCCCGGCTCGGTGCAGCACGCGTGCGTGCGCGGCCGTCTGGCGGATGTCGTACGGCGCGAGACGCCAGTCGAAGTGAACCGACGCACTCAGTGCCGCCATAGCCTCGGCAGGGCCCGTCGCGAACCGTCCACCCCACAGCCGTGTGGGCTCGGTCATCAGGTCCCTCCCCTGGATGGAACTCCGCCTGCTCGCCCCTCGGCCATGGCGAGGATCGCCTCGGCCACGTCGGCGCCTGCCTCGACCCCGCGCGTCACGATGAGCACGGTGTCATCCCCGGCCACTGTGCCGAGGATCGACCCCCAGTGCGCTCCGTCGAAGGCCGAGGCGAGGTACTGCGCACCCCCCGGCGGCGTGCGCACCACGACGATATTGAGGGAGTGGTCGACCGACACCGCCAGCTCGTGGAGCGCGCGAGCAAGCCGGGTGAGCCCACCAGGGGCGGCTTCGACCGTCGCCTCGGACCGCGTGCTGACCTGCTCAGAGGGGAGCGCATAGACGCTGCGCGCATCGCCGTTGGGCACCTTCACTGCACCCAGGTCCACGAGATCGCGTGACAGGGTGGCTTGCGTCACCGTGAAGCCCTCATCCGCGAGGACCGCCCGCAACTCCTCCTGCGAATGGATGCTCCGGGATGAGAGCACGTCGATGATCCGGGTGCGCCGGGCCGCCTGGGTGCGCGGGCTGCTCATGCGAGCTCCGAAAGCGCGCGGGGCCAGCGCTCAGCCACCCAATCGAGGTCCTCATCGGTGAGGATCAGTGGCGGCGCCATGCGGATGACATCCGGGGCAACGGCATTGACGATGAGCCCCTGGCGGCGTGCGGCCGCCTCGACATCGGCAGCGACGGGGGCTCGCAGGACCACGCCGAGCAGGAGCCCTCGACCTCGGACGTGGTCGACCAGCGTCGATCCGGTGACGATCGACCGCAGGCGATCGCTCACGACCGGGACGCGGGCGAGCAGGCCCTCACGCTCGATGACATCGAGAACGGCGAGCGCGGCGGCGCAGCTCATCGGATTGCCGCCGAAGGTCGAACCGTGACTGCCGGGGCCGAGCAACTGGGCAGCTTCGCCGAACGCGATCATCGCGCCGATGGGAAGTCCGCCACCCAACCCCTTCGCCAGAGTGACGACATCGGCCAACGCCTCGCCCTCATGTGCGAACCACGTGCCGGTGCGAGCGACGCCGGTCTGCACCTCGTCGAACACGAGCAAGGCACCGTGCGCATCGCACACTGCGCGAGCCGCAGCCAGGTAGCCCTCGGGCGCGGGGATCACACCGCCCTCTCCCTGGATGGGCTCGAGGAAGACCGCGGCGGTGTCGCTATCGACCGCCGCCTCCAGCGCAGCGATGTCCCCGAAAGGGACGGCGACGACGTCGCCGGGCAGTGGTCGGAAGGGGTCCTGCTTGGCCGGTTGCGCCGTCAGGGCCAGCGACCCCATCGTGCGGCCGTGGAAGGAGCGCTCGGCTACCACGACGCGGGCGCGACCCGTGCGGCGCGAGAGCTTGAACGCCGCTTCATTGGCCTCGGCACCGGAATTGCAGAAGAACACCCTCCCGCCGCGGGTGCCCGAGGGATCCAGCAGCGCGAGGATCCGCTCGGCCAGCTCGATGGCGGGGGGAGAGATGGCGAGGTTGCTCGTGTGCCCCAGGGTGGACATCTGCTGCGCCACCGCGGCGACGACATCCGGATGTGCGTGACCCACCGCATTGACGGCGATGCCCGCGAGCAGGTCGACGTACTCCCGGCCGTCGGCATCCCACACCCGCGCTCCGCGGCCGCGCACGAGCGCCATCGCGGGCGTGCCGTAGTTGTCCATGAGCGAGGAGCGCCAGCGTTCCTGGAGCGTCGATGTGGCCGACAGTCCCTGATCGGCCACGACACCGCCCGCGGTCATGATGCGCCTCCCCCGGGCAGCACCATGGTGCCGACGCCTGTGTCGGTGAAGACTTCGACGAGGAGGCCGTGCGGGACCCGCCCGTCGATCACGTGGGCGCGCGGCACACCGCCATCGACCGCCCGTAGGCAGGCTTCCATCTTGGGCACCATGCCGGATTCCAATCCGGGGAGCATGTCGCGCAGTGCGTCGGCGTGGATCTCCGCGATCACCTGCGTGCTGGCTGGCCAGTCGGCATAGAGGCCGGGCACGTCGGTGAGCACCACGAGCTTCTCAGCACCAAGGGCCACGGCGAGTGCGGCCGCCGCGGTGTCGGCGTTCACATTGTGTGCGGTGCCGGCGGCATCGGGAGCCACGGTCGACACCACGGGGATGCGGCCGTCGTCGAGCAGAGCGGTGACGAAGTCGGGCCGAACCTCCACGACATCGCCGACGAGGCCGAGATCCACCTCGACGCCGTCGATGACGGTGCCACGCCGCTCGGCGCGGAAGAGCTGCGCATCCTCTCCGGATAGTCCCACCGCGAAGGGGCCGTGCTCATTGATGAGGGTGACGATGTCCCGCTGCACCTGGCCCGTGAGCACCATGCGGACGACCTCCATGGCCTCCGGGGTCGTCACGCGCAACCCGCCACGGAATTCACTGGCGATGCCTACGCGATCGAGCATCGCCGAGATCTGCGGCCCTCCCCCATGCACGACGACAGGGCGCAAGCCGGCGAGACGCAGGAAGACGATGTCCTCGGCGAAGGCGCGCTTGAGCGAGTCGTCAGTCATGGCATTGCCGCCGTACTTCACCACCACCGTGGCTCCACGGAATCGCTCGAGCCACGGCAGCGCCTCGGCGAGCACGAAGGCCTTCTCCTGCGCGGTCATGTGGAGTACGCCGAGTTCTCGTGGACGTAGTCGGCCGTGAGGTCATTGGTCCAGACGGTGGCCTCGGCCTGACCCGCGCGGAGGTCCACCGCGATGCGCACGGTGCGACCGGACATGTCGACGAGGTCCCGCGACTCTCCCGCAGCACCTCCCCGGCATACCCATACGCCGTTGATGGCGACATCGACCTCATCGGACTCGAACGCTGCGGACGTGGTGCCGATGGCCGAGAGCACGCGACCCCAGTTGGGATCCTCGCCGTGGATGGCGCACTTCAGCAGGTTGCTCCGCGCGATGGCCCGGGCGACCTCCACGGCGTCGTCCTCGGTCGCCGCGTGCGCCACGGTGATCGCGATGTCCTTGCTCGCGCCCTCGGCATCGCCGATGAGCTGCAGGGCGAGTTCGGCGCAGGCGGCCGTCATCGCCTCGGTGAGTGCCTCCGGTGACGGTTGGACCATCGCCGCCCCGCTCGCCATGGCGATCACGGTGTCATTAGTCGACATGCACCCATCGGAGTCGATCCGGTCGAAGGTCACGCGTGTCGCGGCGGTGAGCGCGTGAGCCAGTGTGTCGGGATGGGCCACCGCATCAGTGGTGATCACCACGAGCATGGTGGCCAGGCCAGGGGCGAGCATCCCCGCGCCCTTAGCCATGCCGCCCACCGTGAAGCCGTCACCGCGCACCGTGACGACCTTGGGCACGGTGTCGGTCGTCATGATGGCGACTGCCGCATCCTGACCCCCGTCCTCGCGCAGCGCCGACGCCGCCGCATCGACGCCGGCAAGGAGGAGATCCATGGGCAATCGCTCGCCGATGAGGCCGGTCGAGCACACCCCGATCTCTCCGGCGCCGGTCGCAGCACCCATTCCGCTGAGCACATCGGCGACGTGCTCCGCAGTGCGATGGGTGTCGGCGAAGCCTTCGGGCCCGGTGCAGGCGTTTGCACCGCCTGAGTTCAGCACCACGGCATGGAGCTCGCCGTCGGCGACCGTCTGCCGTGTCCAGAGCACGGGGGCGGCGGGGAATCGGTTCGACGTGAAGACCGCCGCGGCCGACTGAAGTGGACCGTCGTTGACGACCAGTGCCAGGTCGGGCCGACCGCTCACCTTCAAGCCGGCGGTCACCCCGGCTGCGCGGAAGCCTCGCGGCGTGGTGACGGTCATGGGGCCACTCCGGTGTCACTGATGCCCGAAGCCTCGTCGAGGCCGAGCATGAGGTTGGCGTTCTGCAGGGCCTGGCCCGCCGCGCCCTTCACGAGGTTGTCCAGCGCCGACACCACCACGGCACGGCCGGTGCGCGCATCGGCCGCCGCCTGCACGTGCACGGCGTTGCCGCCCAGTGTGGAGGAGGTCTGCGGCCACTGCCCATCGGGCAGCACGTGCACGAAGCACTCCGCGGCGTACGCCGCGTGCAGGCACTCGCGGAGATCCTCGGTCGTCGCACCTTCGGCAAGGTCGGCCGAGGACGTCGCCAGGATCCCGCGCGGCATGGGCGCGAGCAGCGGCGTGAACGACACCGTCACCGGCTCCCCCGCTGCCGCCGACAGCGTCTGCTCCATCTCGGGGGTGTGCTGATGCGAGCCACCCACCTTGTAGG
>JBEGMG010000155.1:0-3414 GCA_041183165.1 Actinomycetota bacterium
GACCGTCGAGGACATCTTCGCCATGCTCGACCAGTGCGGCGTGGCCGGCGTGAGCGTGGCGCGTGGCTGCATCGGCAACCCCTGGATCTTCCGACAGGCCCGCGACATGATGGCGGGACGAGCGCCGACCCTGCCCACCGTCGCCGAGCAGCGTGAGGTGCTCTTGGAGCACTATCGGCTGGCGAGCATCATCCACGGCGACCGCACGACCAGCCGCCACATGCGCAAGTTCGGGATCAAGTTCGCCGCCCACCACCCCGATGCCCGCGCGGTGAAGGATGCCTTCATCGCCTGCGAGAGTGCCGAGGGATGGCGCGAGGTCATTGAACGGATGTACCCACTCGGGTGAGAGCACGAGGCAGAACCCGGGCTGCACGGGCTGTTCCGGATCCCCCGTGCGCGACGCGACGATCCACGGTCCGTTGATCGCCACGCCCGCACCGAGTCCGTCGCCCGGCCGGGCCGATGCCTGCGTGATGCGCTGCATCAGGCGCCAACGCGCGGTCGTGCCACGAGGGGTGGTGGACGAGGCCGTGCGCCTGCACAGGTAGACCGCGCCCTCCAGCGAGCCTGCTGCACCGGCGGTGGGTGCGCCCGTCACGAGCCAACCATCATGCACGGCGATGGACCACCCGACATGCTCCTCGGGGAGGGAGCCACCCCAGGTGCGCTGGAGCGTCGTAAGCGTGCCTGCCTCATCGATCAGCGTTGTGACCACGCACCCGCGACGGCGGCCGATCGTCGAAGGCTCGAGTGCACCGCCGTCGGCACGCGGCACACCGATGACCAGCTCATTCTGCGTGAGGGCAAGCGACCAACCGAACCACTCGTCATGTTCGGAGCCGCCGAGTCGATCGACGAGTCCAGGAGTCGATCCAGGGGCGGACCCGATGCGGCCGACATGCACCGCGCCGGAACGGGTCGTGCCATCGCTGCCGGCTTCCCACGGAGCGCCGATGGCCAGGTGTATGGCACCGGGCCCGGCATCGTGCAGCGCAACGGCCCAACCAAAGCGCCCGCCGAGTGTGGGTGTGGGTGACCAGAGCATGGATCGATGCGTGGGGCGGAAACCACCCAGGTCGTACACATCGGCGCGGCCCTCGTCGAAGCCCGATGCACCGGCATCCCAGCGGGGACTGCCCACGAGGAGGGTGTTGCCACGGAGGGCAACGGATGACCCGAAGGCGGACCCGCCCTGCACGACGGGTGCGTGCACGGAGCCCGAGAAGACCCAGTGATGCCCATGGCGTCGATACAGATGGACGGCACCCGCGGCGTGGTTCCCCAGCACCGATTCATCGGGGGCGCCCACGGCCAGCACATCGCCATCGATGCTCAGGGAACGCCCGAAGTCCGCGTGGGGGTCATCGGTGGGATGTTCGATGGGCGGCATGCAGGACCACGCACCGTCGATGAACGACCAGGCGTGCACGATCGGCGACGTGATGCCCAGGTCATCATCGTGCCAGGCTGCAGCGAGGATCCACTCCGACGTGCTGGTGACGGTCCTGCCGAGCGCGGGCGTGCCCGGGCAGGGAGCCAGTGCCGTGTCGATGCGCCACGACTCGGGCCCGGGCGGAGCGCCGGGCCCCATGGCCAGGGTTGTCCCTCCATGCGCCCCGCCCATGAAGGCGAGGGTCGCGAACGAGTGTGCGAAGGCCGCGACCTTGGCGCGAAGCCAAGGCCCACGATGGATTGCGTGACGCATGGAAGGTCCCCGGATGGAAGAAAGCCGGGGCGATCATCGCATGCCTCCGGGCGCGATCCGGGAAAGCCGCCTGAAGTTCGGTGAAGAATAAATCGCCGGGAGTAGATTTCGGCAATCGGTTGTGCATCCCAACGATTCAAGCGTTGCCATCCGAGACTGTTGAAGTCTCGCCATGAACAAACTTGCCCCACGGCCCGCCAGCTCACCAACCGGCGAGAAACGGAATCAGACTGACCCAGTCTCCGACTGAAAGTCTCATCCCTAGTACACCGAGCAGAAAACCGGCAGCGATGGTCAGGAGCGTCGGAACTACTAGGCTGATGTCACCGCCGAAGGCAGGACTAGTTAGAGCAGCGCTTTCGGCACCGATTTCCGATGGTTGGGACTCGGATCGAGGCAAGCGCAACGGCGCGGAAGTGATGCCGCGTGTGACGAACACGCCGATCATGATGGCAACAAGGCACGGGATCACAGCAAGCATCAGCATCGCTAGCAAACTTGCAACGAGAGCCTGTGGTTCACAGAGGGACAACACGAGAGGTTCAGCGCTATCAAAGTCCTCTCCAAAGCCTGTCGTTGAGCAGACTATGGCGGTGGCAGGGAGAGCAAGTGCGGTAGCGAGAGGGGTAGCAGCCATTAGCGCAAAGGTGACGCGATATCTCACAACTGTGGATGCAGGCGTCGCCAAAAGCAGCACCAAAGGTGTCAGCGACACAGTTAGACCAGTGAGAAGAACGATGCGCCCAACGAACCGTGCGCCGTCAATCGCCGCCGCATCCGAGTATGCCCTCTTTAGGTCGGACCAGGTGTTCCCTGACCAAATTTCAACGTTAGAGAGCGTCATGAGAAGCGCGAACTCAGCGCAGAGGATGGCGAAGACCAATCGAACGTACCGTCTGCGGCTCGTCCGAAGCTGCAACGCATCGGAGGAGCACGAGGTGCCGGTATCTCGGGAGTTTGTCCGCGGGGCAGATCTAGGGTCTTGGGTGTCCATGTATTGGCTGCGTGTCCGCGCTGGCGATGTCGGTTCGTCAGCGATGACAATTCCTGCCTGCTCAAGAGTGCTGGCAACGCCACTCATGGCTGCTGTAGTAACGCGTCTTGCGATTGCTTTCGCCGTCGTAGCAAGACTCCGTCCTAGCGCTGGCGCGTGGCCTTGATGGACTGAACCCCACCACCAGCTCCCAAGTCCACAGACAAACAGAATTGCACATTCCCACGGAGCCATCCGGCCGTCGTCATGATCCGATAGAGCCTGCGCAACCTGAATCGGGAGAGCCACCACCCCAATAATCAGAAACAGTGCGCCCATGATCTGGGCGATGGTTGCAATGATTTTGTTCGGGCGGTTCATGGTCAGCTTAGTCAAGTTTGCTTTGATGATCCTAACGCCATGCTGGATCAAGGCTGGTTAGCTGACTGATGGGTGGGCCAGAGACCGATGTGCTCTTCTTCTTGACTTGAGCCTGCCAGAATCTAATCGTAGTCTCGCCATTTCAAATCACTATTGCCCGCTACCTTTCCACCATGCGAACGACCGACCTCGACTATCACGAAGGATCGCAGGCCCTGCGCGGGTTCGTCGCGATGCCCGATGCCGACGCCCCCCGACCGGTGGTGCTGGTCATCCATGCCTGGCGCGGCCACGATGAGTTCGTCCGCGAAGAGGCCCGCAGGCTCGCCGCGCTCGGCTTCATCGGCTTCGC
>JBEGMG010000156.1:0-3474 GCA_041183165.1 Actinomycetota bacterium
GATCGATGATGGAGACGACCGTCTGCGGCCTCAGGTCGTCGAGCACCCGGCGGATCGGCATGTCCCGGCCATCTCCGTACGCCGCGAGGGCATCCTTCAGTGGCTCCACGGCGTAGATCGCGGTCATCGGCTGCTCACGGCCGGCAGGATCCGTGACGACTGCGGCCGCCGCATCGTCGATGACCCGGCACAGGGCCTCGACGGCAAGGCCGCCCGCGGGGGCATCCCCGGCCAGCACGGCCACATGAGTGGCATCGTCGGGAAGGTGCGCGACCCCGGCGATGAGCGCGGCGCAGGGACCACCCCCGGGCGGATCCTCGTACGCCCACACCACGTCGATGGCCAAGGACCGCTCCGGCCCGACGACGATGACCGGGTCGGCACTCTGCGCGACACCGGCCACAGTGACCTCGAGCAGTCCGCGTCCCTGCGCATCGCGCAGCGCGAGCTTGTCGGCACCGAAGCGCCGTGACTCGCCGCCCGCGATGACGATCGCGGCTAGGGAGCCCACTCCGGCTTCCGCTTCTCGAGGAATGCCGTCATCCCCTCGCGCGCCTCCGATGACGTGAAGAGGCCCGCGGAGACCTCAGCTGTCCACGCGAAGGCCTCCTCACGTGTCATCGCAGGCACGCGACGGAGTAGCTCCTTCGTGCGTGCGACTGCCTCCGGTCCGCCGAGGCGGAGTTGCTCGACGTACGCCGCGACGGCGGCATCGAGTCCCTCGGACTCCACGACCTGCGTGACCAGGCCTGCAGCATGGACTCGCTGCGCACTCACCCGTTCGCCGGTGAGCAGGAGCTCCTGGGCATCGCGACGATGCATCACCTGCAGGCACACGACGGAGATGATCGCCGGAGCGACGCCGACCCGGACCTCGCTGAAGGCGAAGCGCGCATCCGACGATGCGATGGCGAGATCGCACGCCGCCACGAGGCCGTTGCCACCGCCTGCGACGTGGCCCTGCACGCGACCAACGATCGGCTTGGGATGGTCGAGCATCGCCACGAGCACATCGACGAGCCCGCTCGTGCCCCCCGATGCGAAGCCGCCGCTGGTCGCCGCGACCGCTCCGGCCAGGTCCGCTCCAGAGCAGAAGGTCGTGCCGCTACCCGTGAGCACGACGACACGGACGGTCGGACTCTCCGCGGTCGAGCGCAGATGCTCGAGCAGCAGCGCCATCGACTCGGCATCGAGCCTGTTCTTGGCGTCCGGACGATCCAGGGTGATCGTCGCGACTCCCGCGTCGGTGACGCAGGTGACAGGCGCGCTCACTTCTTGCCCATGCCCTCGAGCATCGAGATGACCCGCAGCATGACCTCGTCTGCGCCGCCGCCGATGGAGACCAGGCGCGAGTCGCGGAAGTAGCGCGCCGCCCACATCTCCTCGGCGTAACCCATGCCGCCGTGGAACTGCACGCACGTGTCGGCGACCTCGCGCACGAGTCGACCCGTCTTGAGCTTGGCGACCGTGGCCTCACGCGTGACGTCCTGCCCCGCCATGTACTTGTCCGCGGCGTACTGCAGGAAGCCGTCGAGCGTGTCGACGTCTGCGTAGAGCTCGGCCAGTCGGTACTGCAGATGCTGATTGGCAAGCAGGGGCTTGCCGAATGCAATGCGCTGCTGGAGGTACTCCTTGGTGCGATCGAGTGCGCGGCGCGCGCCCGCGACGGCGATGTAGGCACCCACGAGGCGCTCGTCCTGGAACTGCGCCATCTGCTGCTGGAAGCCGCGATCAGGCTCGCCGATGGTGTTGCTCACCGGCACGCGTACGTCGTCCAGCACGATCTCGGCCGTGTCACTGCAGCGGTTGCCCATCTTCTCGATCTTGCGACCGACGCTGAAGCCGGGCGTGGTCGTGGGCACGATGATGAGGCTCATGCCGTGATAGTCGCCCGGCTGCGAATCCGGATCGGTGCGCGCGAGGAGGCAGAGCCAGTCGGCCTGGGTGCCATTGGTGATCCACATCTTGCGACCGGTGATCACCCAGTCGTCGCCGTCTCGCACGGCGCGCGTGCGGATGCCTGCCACATCCGATCCCGCATCGGGCTCGCTCACCGCGATCGAGCACACCATCTCCCCGCGCAGGGTCGGCTCGAGGTAGGTCCGCTTGAGCTCATCTGAGCCATAGCGGGCGAGGGCCGGTGTGGCCATCGACGTTTCGACGGCGATCGCCATGGGCACACCCGCGCAGTCCATCCGCCCGAGTTCCTGGGCGAGCACATAGGTGAAGGAGTGGTCTGCACCGCCGCCGCCGTACTCCGGGTCGTACTCGAGTCCCAGGGCGCCGAGCTCGGCGAGCTTGGGGAAGACCTCGTGTGCCGGGAAGATCCCGGCCTCCTCCCACTCATCGACGTGAGGGTTGATCTCCTCGTCGATGAGCCGCCGCAGCGATTTGCGGAACTGCTCGTGCTCCTCCGTGAACTGCATCAGTCACTCCCTAGTCGGTCGTTCTCAAATCAAGGGCTCCCGCCCACAGGTGAGTCAAGGTCGCGACAGCCGTCGCCTCCTCGTGGTCCTCGCCCCGTCCGAACCAGTGGCGCGCGAATCCCTCCACCATGGCGCATAGTGCCGCGGCCGCCGCGTGGGCGTCGAGATCCGCGCGGGCCTGTCCATCGGCCTGGAGGTGACGGATGGTGGCGGCGACACGCTCGACATGAGCCGCGCGCAGCCCCGCGAGCACGCCGCGGAACGTGTCGTCAGTGGTGGCCGCCTGCTCGACGACCTCCAGCAGGCGCGCATGCTCGCGATAGGCATCGAGGTAGCGGCGGTTGGCGAGATCGACTCGCGCGATCGCGTCATCCACCTCTGGGGTGCTCAGCGATGCGTAGAGACCATCCACCAGGGATTCCACAACCGCCATGAGCACGGCCTCCTTGGTGGCAAACCACGTGTAGACGGTGCCGTGGCTCACGCCAGCGGCCTCGGCGATGTCGCCCATGCGGGTGCCGTCGTAGCCCCGCTCCTCGAAGACTCTGCGCGCGGCGACGACGAGAGCGTCACGGGTACGCCGGCCACGGTCGGTGACCGGGACGGCGCTCACGACAGGTCCGTCCCGGGTCCAGGCACGAGGTGTGCGGGGATTTCGACGAGTCGCGCACGGAGGTGCTCGGCCAATCCCTTGGCCTGGGGGTCGCTGCGCGCGTTCTCGGCGACGCCGCGGCCGAGCAGGCCGTGGATGACGATGTTGACTGCATGCAAGTTGGGCAGGTGATGCACGTCGATGCCCAAGAGGGCTGCTTCGGGCAGGAGTTCTCGGATCCGATCGGGAGTGAGCAACTCGATGAGCCAGGAGTACGCCGCATCGCGATCGCGCACGCCCGCAGGGATCCACACTCCGATGTTGGCTGCGCCGCCCTTGTCACCGCTGCGCGCACCTGCGATCCGGCCGAGCGGCAATCGAACGACATCGCCCACCGGTGCATCGGCCGGTCGGTGGGCCGGAAGCTCGCACGTGACGGGGAACTCCGCAAGCAGG
>JBEGMG010000157.1:0-4552 GCA_041183165.1 Actinomycetota bacterium
CTCGGTGTCGTCACCCAGCTCATGGCCCTGCGCAAGGGGCGCATGGAGCAGATGGTCAACCACGGCACCGGTTGGGTGCGCATGGAGTACCTCGTGCCTGCGCGCGGGCTCATCGGCTTCCGCACCGAGTTCCTCACCGAGACCCGCGGCACCGGACTGCTGCACCACGTCTTCGACCGCTACGAGCCGTGGCACGGCGAGCTTCGCACGCGTCCCTCCGGCTCGCTTGTCGCGGACCGCACCGGTCCGACGACCGGCTTCGCCCTGGCCAACCTGCAGGAGCGCGGCACGATGTTCGTCGGCCCGGGCACCGAGGTCTACGAGGGCATGATCGTCGGCGAGAACTCCCGGTCGGACGACCTCGACGTCAACCCGACAAAGGAGAAGAAGCTGACCAACATGCGTCAGTCCTCCGGCGACGTGCTGGTCCCCCTGATTCCGCACAAACAGCTCTCCCTCGAGCAGGCCCTGGAGTTCTGCCGCGAGGACGAGTGCGTGGAGGTCACCCCCCAGGCCGTCCGGATCCGCAAGGTCCAGCTCGCGGCCACCGACCGTGCCAAGTCGCGCTCCAAGAGCTCCTCCCGCGGCTAGGGGAGCCCCTATCCATAGGGGCGGCTGCCAGGGCCCTTGGTCCCTCACCCGCGTGACGTCCCCCTCACGGGAGGTCGCGATCAGGTCACATTCGCCCCTTCATGGCGTAACGGGTCCGTTCCCCAGGCGGACCGGCGTACTGTCTGCCCCGGCGGAGCATGATCCGCCTATGGGCGAGAAGGGCAGGCGGTGCGGTGACGGCGACGGTCGAGGAGGCGACGACCGCCCCCGAGGAGATCAAGGGGCGATCGCTCACGCAGATTGCGTGGGGGCGCCTGCGCCGTGACAAGACCTTCATCGCGTCCGCGGTCATCCTGCTCATCATCCTGCTGGTCGCCCTCTTCGCACCCCTCATCACCAGCTGGCTCGGGCTCGACCCCTACGCCACGGACAAGACCGCGATCTCCACGTCGGGGGGCAAGCCCAACGGTCCGTGGGGTGGCGCCAGCCTGGAGCACCCGCTCGGAGTCGAATGGGGGACGGGGCGCGACATCCTCGCCCGACTCCTCTACGGCCTGCGCATCTCCCTGCTCATCGCGTTCTCGGCGACGACTCTGGTCGTCATCCTCGGCACGCTCTTCGGGATCATCTCCGGCTACGCGCGCGGATTCACCGACGCCGCCATCGGGCGCTTCATGGATCTCATCCTCGCCTTCCCGTTCCTGCTCATCGTGCTCGCGCTCTCGGGAGCGATGACCCAGCGACTCACAGCGATGGGTATCCCGGAGGGCAATGCCTCCCGCATCACGTACCTGATCCTGGTGCTCGGCATCTTCGGCTGGCCCTACCTCGCGCGCATCGTCCGCGGCGAGGTCCTGAGCCTGCGCGAGCGGGAGTTCGTCGAGGCCGCGATCGCCATGGGCGCGAGCACCCCGCGCATCCTCTTCCGCGAGATCCTGCCCAACCTCTGGGCACCGATCCTCGTCTACGCCACGCTGCTCCTGCCGGTCTACATCGCCACCGAGGCAGTGCTGTCCTTCCTCGGCGTCGGCGTGCTGCCGCCCGAGCCGTCGTTCGGCGCGATGCTCTCGGAGAGCGTGCAGTTCTTCCAGCTCGTGCCGAGCTACCTCTTCATCCCCGGCACCCTGCTCGTCATCGTCGTCGTCGCCTTCAACCTGGCCGGCGACTCGGTGCGCGATGCCCTCGATCCCAAGGCGGCCAAGTGATGGCGCCCATGGTCTCCCGTCCGACACCGATCGACCCGTGCGCGGGTCGTGGGAGGAAGGTCACGTCCGTGACCGACGGTGCACTGAAGGAGGAAATATGGTGAAGTCCAAGGCGACCCTCGCGATTGGTATCGCGGCGGGTGCGCTGATCCTCGCCGCATGTAGCGGCGGGTCATCGGATGGGGGATCGGCGAGCGGTGACTCGTCGGCGAGCGGCGACTCGTCGACAAGCAGCTCCGCCGCGCCCTCGGGCGACGGCCAGCCGGGTGGCACGCTCACGATCCTGTCCCCGGCCGAGCAGATCCTGTCGCTCGATCCGCAGGTCGTCTACACCGGCGAGGACCTTGCCTTCCTCGGTGCGACGATCCAGCGCTCCCTGACCGCCTACCAGGTCGCGCCCGGCGACGCCGAGGGCACGACTCTCGTGCCCGACATGGCGACCGACACCGGGACGTCCAGCAATGAAGGCAAGACGTGGCAGTTCACGCTGCGCGACGGCATGAAGTGGGAGAACGGCAATCCGGTCACCTGCGAGGACGTCGCCTACGGCGTCTCCCGTCAGTTCGACATCGGCCTCACCGAGGGCGGCCCCGTCTACGCGGTGAGCTACCTCGATATCCCCACGGATGCCGACGGCAACTCCGAGTACAAGGGTCCGGCCGATGGCACGGGCCAGGAGCTCTTCGACGCCGCTGTCTCATGTGAGGGCAACACCATCACGTTCAACCTCAACCAGCCCGTCCCCGACTTCAACTACGCGGTGACGCTGGGCTTCAGCGCTGTCCCGGCCGATATGGCCGCAGGCGTGGAGTACGGCGACAAGCCGATGTCCAACGGCCCGTACAAGATCCAGGAGTACTCGAAGGGCAAGGGCGGCAAGCTCGTCCTCGTCCGCAACGAGAACTGGAGCCCCGACGTCGATCCCTACCGCAAGGCGCTCCCGGACTCCTGGGTCGTGAACTTCGGTATCGAGGAGTCGGTGGCTGACCAGCGCGTCATCCAGAGCTCCGGCGAGGACGAGTACGCGATGGTCCAGGGCCTCACGACGGCCTCGCTTCCGGTCGTCTTCGAGGATCCGCAGTACGAGTCGCGTCGCATCGACGCATTCGACCCGTACAGCATCTACGCGGCGGTCAACGTGGAGAAGATTCCGGACGAGAAGTGCCGCCAGGCAATCGGCGTCGCCCTCGACCGCGAGGCTCTGCTCCTCAATGCCGGTGGCACCTACGCCGGTGAGTTCGCCGACGGTGTCGTGAAGCCCAACATCGGCATCGACTACGCCCCCACGGGCCTGTGGGACGGCCTGCTCGGCCAGCCCGTGCCCGGCACCGGCGACCCTGAGTTCGCCAAGAAGCTGCTCTCCGAGGGCAAGGACTGCCCGACCGAGATCACGCTCGACTACGCGCAGTCGGAGGACAGCGACAAGGCCGCGGCCATCTGGGTCGAGTCCCTCGCCCGCGCGGGCATCACGGTCAAGCCGAATCCCATCGAGCGTGGCCAGTACTACGGCGTCGTCTTCGAGAACGGCAACGAGATCATGACCGGCGGCTGGGGCCCGGACTGGCCCAACGCCTCGACGGTTCTCCCGCCGCTCTTCGTGCAGGGCTGGAACCTGTCGCGCGTCGACGACAAGGCCTTCAACGAGAAGGTCTCGGCGGCTTCGGTCGAGCTCAACCGCGAGACCCAGGCCACGATGTGGCATGAGTTGAGCAAGGAAGCGGCGCAGAAGATGTGGGTTGTGCCCACACGCTTCGGCCGTGACCAGCGACTGGCCGGCACCAAGGTGGGGCCGATCTTCAGCTGGTCGGCGTACGGGTCGTACCCGTACCCCATCATGTACGCCGTTCAGTAAGAGCGACGGGCGCGGAGTGGAGCGGTTCACCCGCTCCACTCCGCGCCATCGCACACATCAGCGCACTGGTCAGCAGTAGTCGAGGGGAGGAGGAGTCATGGCGGCCTACATCACGCGGCGCGTGCTCATCATGATCCTGCTCCTGCTCCTGCTGACCCTCACCGTCTTCGTGCTCTTCAGCCTGCTGCCCGCGGATGTCGCGCGGCTCACGTGCGGCAAGGTGTGCACGGACCAGACCATCGAGCTCAATCGGGCGCGGCTCGGCCTCGACAAGTCGATCTGGGAGCAGTACTGGATCTTCCTCACGGGGATCTTCTTCGGTCGCACCTATGGCGTCGGGGAAGCCGCGATCGTGTGTGCCGCCCCCTGCCTCGGCTACTCCTTCACCAAGAACGAGCCCGTGCTCCAGCTCATCCTCGACCGGCTTCCCGCGACGATCTTCCTCGCGCTCGGGGCATTCGTGCTCTTCCTCGTCGGCGGTGTGACCCTGGGCGTCTACAGCGCCCTTCGCCGCGGTCGTTGGCAGGACAAGACCATGATGGGCATGTCGCTAGTGGGCTACTCGCTGCCGTCGTTCTTCATCGGACTCGTCGTCATCTACTTCGTGATCATCCGCTGGCAGATCCTGCCCTTCCCGCAGTACGTCCAGCCGTGGGAAGACCCCATCGGCTTCCTCCAGACGATGATCCTTCCCTGGCTCGTCCTCGCCATCCTCTACGCGGCGTTCTATACGCGACTGACCCGAAGCCAGATGCTCGAGACGCTCAATGAGGACTACATCCGCACGGCGCGGGCCAAGGGCCTGCCGGAGCGCGTCGTCGTCCGCAAGCATGCGTTGCGCGCCGGCCTCACGCCTATCGTCACGGCGGCCGGCCTGGACTTCGCCGGACTCCTCGGCGGAGCCATCATCCTCGAGACGATCTTCAGCCTGCCGGGACTGGGC
>JBEGMG010000158.1:0-6705 GCA_041183165.1 Actinomycetota bacterium
GCACGGGCGGTGCCCGAGGTCCCGAAGAGTGCCGCCGAGCCGAGCACTGCTGCGGCGGCCACGCGGCGCTCGGATGGCGCGGCCACCGATGTGCTCATGTGCCTGCAGCCAACGTGGAAAGCACCGTGCCGTCGGGGGCGCACAGATGCACGACTACGTCCGCGCCACCGAGGTCAGTCAGTGCCCTGCGTCCGGAATCGTCGGTTGGATCATCGCCGATGACGACGGCCGCTTCCGCTCCGCGCGCACCGGCTGCCACGGCCTGGGCCACCGCGAGCTGAAGCGCACTGATCGATAGGGAAGGCAGGGTCACGTCAGCAGCGGAGTAGGTCCGACCGGTCTCGTCGCGCACCGCCGCCCCGCGCGCAGCACCGACTCGACCGCGTGCACCCCGCGCCAGGGTGACGAGCTTGGCGTCCTCGTCAGACAGGGGCTCAGTCGCCACGGCCGGCCTCCGCATCATCCGACGATTCGGTCGCTCCCGCAGGCTCCAGGCATACGGCGAGGACACTCCCGATGCGATTGCGACGGCCCATCCCCTGCTCGGCTGTAAGGCGCCAGCCCTCGAGGTCGATCGTGGCGCCGGGAATCGGCACGCGCCCGAGTCGCTTGCCCATGAGGCCGAGGACCGTGTCGACGCCCTCGTCTTCGGACTCCACGTCGACATCGATGAGATCGGCGAAGTCATCGATGTGCATGCGGGCACTCACCCGCACCGACCCATCCTCGAGCTTGGCCACCTCGGGAGCCGCGGTGTCGTACTCGTCGTCGATCTCTCCCACGATCTCCTCGAGGACGTCCTCGATGGTGACGATGCCCGCGGTGCCGCCGTACTCATCTACGACGATGGCCATGTGCGTGCGGGCGGCCTGCATGTCCTTGAGCAGTTCGTCGACCTGCTTGCTGTCGGGCACCATGAACGCCGGTCGCATGAGGGACTCGACCGTCTCAGTCTGCTCGGCATCGCGGCGATCGAAGACACGGCGCACGATGTCCTTGAGATAGACGATCCCGATCACATCATCGGAGTTCTCGCCGATCACGGGGATGCGCGAGAAGCCCGAGCGCAGGCCCAGTGAGAGCGCCTGACGCAGTGTCTTGTCGCGCTCGATGTAGATCATCTCCGTGCGCGGCACCATCACCTCGCGCGCGAAGGTGTCGCCGAGCTCGAAGACGGAGTGGATCATCTGACGCTCGTCATCCTCGATGAGGTCTTCGGCCTCCGCGATATCCACGAGCTCGCGCAGTTCCGCCTGGGTCGCGAAGGGACCCTCGCGGTAGCCACGCCCCGGGGTGAGGGCGTTGCCCAGGACGATGAGGAGCGTGGCGAGCGGCCCGAGGATGCCCGCGAGCAGGCCGGCCGTCCCCGCCGAGCGCAGTGCGATGCGATCCGCATGCTGGCGCCCCAGGGTGCGGGCGGCGACACCGAGCACGACGTAGTTGATGATCACCATCAACCCGACGACGACGAGCAGCGCGAGCCACACGGGCCACCCGCGGACCTCTTGGAGGGTGGCGATGCCGACGTAGGACACCAGCGCGATCGCGGTCACGGACGCCACAGTCGAGAGGAAGAGCAGGACGTTTACGTAGCGGGGCCTGTCGGCGACGATGTCGAGCAGCCGGGCGCTCCCCCGGACGCCCTCGCGCTCGAGGTCCTCTACTCGCCCGCGCGAGACACGGCCGATGGCCGTCTCGGCCATGACGAGAAGGGCAGCCACGATGACGAGGACCACCGCGACGATCAGCAGCAGGAGGTCGGCGGTCATCCCGACACCTCCAGCCAGCCCTGGAGCAGTTCGGCCTGCAGCGCGAACATGCGCTCATGCTCCTCGGGCTCCGCATGGTCGTGGCCGAGCAGGTGGAGCACCCCGTGCGTGAGCAGGAGCGCGAGCTCGACGTCAGCCGCGTGGCCTGCTGCCTCGCCCTGGCGGGCGGCGACGGTCGGGCAGAGCACGATGTCGCCGAGGATTCCCTCGACTCGGGGACCAGCGGGGTCGCCGGCGCGCAGGTCATCCATGGGGAAGGACAGCACGTCGGTGGGGCCGGCCTCGTCCATCCACTCGACATGCAGACGCGCCATCTCCTCCTCGTCTACCAAGAGGATCGAGAGGTCGGCATCGGGAGCGAGGTGAAGCCGATCGAGCAGGTACGCCGCCTGCGCCTCGATGCGCGAGTCGTCAACCCAGGCAACTCCAGAGGAGTCGTCGATATCGATGGCCATGGCTCACGCCCTGCGCGGGCCGCGATGCGGCGCGGCGGGGCGCAGGCCCACGGTGGCGTCGTAGCGTCCGTACGCTTCGACGATCTGCCCCACGAGCCGATGACGGACCACGTCGGCGGACGTCAGGGTGCAGAACGCCACATCATCGAGGTCGCCGAGGATCTCCTGCACCACCATGAGGCCCGAGGTCGTCGACGACGGCAGGTCGACCTGCGTCACGTCGCCCGTCACGACCATGGTCGAGCCGAACCCCAGGCGGGTGAGGAACATCTTCATCTGCTCGGCCGTGGTGTTCTGCGCTTCGTCGAGGATGATGAACGCGTCATTGAGCGTGCGCCCGCGCATGTAGGCCAGCGGAGCGATCTCGATCGTGCCCCCGGTAATGAGGCGGGGAATGGAATCGGGATCGAGCATGTCGTGCAGGGCGTCGTAGAGCGGACGCAGGTAGGGGTCGATCTTCTCCGACAAGGTGCCGGGGAGGAAGCCCAGACGCTCGCCCGCCTCGACCGCGGGCCGGGTGAGGATGATGCGCGAGACCTTCTTGGCCTGGAGCGCCTGCACGGCCTTGGCGACCGCGAGGTAGGTCTTGCCCGTGCCCGCAGGACCGATCCCGAATGTGACGGTGTGCGTGTCGATCGCCTCGACGTAGCGCTTCTGGTTGAGCGACTTGGCGCGGATGGTGCGCCCACGCGAACTGAGGATGTTGGTGGAGAGGACCTCGGCGGGCCTGGTGCCTGCACGCAGCAGCGCGATGCTGCGCTCCACGGACTCGGCGGTGAGTCCCTGGCCGGTGCGAAGGACGGCGAGCATCTCGGCCACGAGGATCTCGACCAGGCCGACATCGTCGGCGGATCCCGCGATGCGGACCTCATTGCCACGCACGTGGATGTCGGCATCGGGGAAGGCCGCTTCCATGACGCGCAACAGCTCGTCGCCCGGACCGAGAAGGGCGACCATCGGCTGGGATGCCGGGATGGTGATGGTGGCCTGAGAGGAGGTGCTCATGTGGGGGGAATCCTACCGTCAGCCGGGAGGCCAGCCCAGCGGACGACCGCCCAGCACGTGGATGTGGGCATGCCCCACGGACTGACCGCCCTCGAGTCCGGTGTTGGCCACGAGTCGGTGCCCCGACTCCGCCACCCCCTCCTGTCGTGCGACCAGCGCCGCCAGGGCGAGCAGCTCGGACGCGAGGGCCGGATCGGCCTCGGCAACGGAGGGCACATCGGCGTG
Source organism: Actinomycetota bacterium (assembly GCA_041183165.1). GTDB lineage: Bacteria > Actinomycetota > Actinomycetes > S36-B12 > S36-B12 > Mxb001. The sequence continues at coordinate 3,455 of JBEGMG010000158.1, forward strand.
GTGATCCAACGGGATGACGAGCACATGCACGGGCGCCTGCGGCTGGATATCGCGAAAGGCGAGCGCGCGATCGCTGCGCGCGACGACGTCGGCGGGGATCTCGCCCGTGCTGATGCGGCAGAAGAGGCAGTCGGTCACGCCGTCATCCTGGCATGCAATCGCGCGTCATGGGGTCGCTCCCCAGCGCGGACTCCGCGCGAGCACCACCGCGGCGCCGATGGGCCCGGCTGTCGAGGTGCGCAGCACCGTCGGGCCCAGCCGGGCGAGACGGGCACCGAGTCCCACCAGGTGCGCGCGCTCGGCATCGGAGAGACCTCCCTCCGGTCCCACGACGAGCACGATGTCGCCACGGTCGGGGATATCGATGCCGGCGAGCGATTCGTCAGCGGATTCGTCCAGGCAGAGGACAAGGGCGGCTTGCGCGGTCCACGCATCGAGCTCCGACAGGGTGTGCACGTCGTGTACGACGGGCACGCGTGATCGCCGCGACTGCTTGGCTGACGCACGCGCCGTCGCGCGCCACTTGCTCACCCCGCGATGGGCGCGGTCACCGGTCCAGCGCGTGATGCAGTGCTCGGCCGACCAGGGGACGATCTCGTCGACGCCCACCTCTGTCATGGCGGCCACCGCCTGCTCGCCGCGATCGCCCTTGGCCAGCGCCTGGATGACGATGATGCGCGGTGCGGGGTCAGGCTCCTCCGTGATGCGGGTGACCTCGACGTCGAGGCGATCGCGTGTGACGGCGTGGACCCTGCCCTCGAGTCGGCGGCCACCGCCATCGACGAGGTCGACCCGCTCCCCCTCGCGCAGGCGCATCACCTGGGTGGCGTGCCGCGCTTCCTCGCCCGTCACGCAGACGATGCCCTCGGCGTCAGGGGCACTTCCCGGATCGATGAAGAAGACCGGAGCGGCCATGTCCTAGCGTCCGCTGAAGGCGCCGCGCAGGCGCGAGAAGAATCCGCCGGTCTCATCGGCGACCTGCTCGGTGGCGCGCAGGGTGACACCCTCCTCGCCGCGAGCGCGCGCCAGGCTGCGCAGGAATCCCTCCTGCTCCGCATCGAGGCGCGTGGGAGTGCGCACATCGAGCTGGATGTGCAGGTCACCCCGTCCCGAACCGCGCAGGTGGGGTACTCCGCGAGCGCGCAGGGTGATCACCGCGCCGGGCTGCGTGCCCGGGCGCACCTCGACCTGCTCGACACCATCGAGCGTCTCGAGTTCGATCCCGGTGCCTAGAGCGGCGGCTGTCATCGGCACCTCGACGGTGCACACGAGGTCATCGCCGCGGCGTTCGAAGACGGGATGCTCGGTCTGGACGATCTCGACGAAGAGATCTCCCGCTTCACCGCCGCCGGGGCCCACCTCGCCCTGCCCCGCGAGCTGGATGCGCGTGCCCGTGTCGACGCCCGGCGGGATGCGCACGCCGATCGTCGTACGCGTGCGCACACGACCATCTCCCGCACATTCCACGCAGGGGTGCGGGATCGTCGTACCGAAGCCCTGGCACTGCGGGCAGGGACGGGCGGTCATCACCTGGCCGAGGAACGACCGCTGGACGTTCTGGATTTCACCGTGCCCCTTGCACATGGGGCAGGTCGCCGGCTGGGTGTCGGGCGCGGTGCCTGCGCCCTGACATGCCTCGCAGCGCACGGCGGTGTCGACCTGCACCTCGCGCGTCGCCCCGGTCATCGCCTCCGCGAGGTCGACCTGCAGGCGGATGAGGGCGTCCTGCCCACGGCGCATACGCGGGCGCGGGCCGCGACGCTGTCCGCCACCGAAGAAGGCATCCATGAGATCGCCGAAGTCGAAGGGAGCGCCGAATCCCCCTCCCCCGGCCCGCAGGGGATCCCCGCCGAGGTCGTACATCTGGCGCTTCTCGGGGTCGCTGAGGACCTCGTAGGCGGCGGTGACCTCCTTGAAGCGGTCCACGCTCGCGGGGTCGGGATTGACGTCGGGATGCAACTCGCGGGCGAGCTGGCGATAGGCACGCTTGATCTCGTCGGGGCTCGCATCGCGCGAGACGCCCAGGAGGGCGTAGTAGTCGGTGGCCACGTTGTCGGGTCTCGTCTGCTCTCGTCGCTAGTTCTCGTCAAGGATCTGGCTGAGGTACTGCGCCACGGCGCGGACCGATGCCATCGTGCCGGGGTAGTCCATGTGAGTGGGTCCCACGACACCCACTCCCGCGACCACGGAGTCACCGCGGCTGTAGCCCGTCGCCACGAGGCTCGTCCCCTGCAGGTCCTCGACGGGATTCTCGTGGCCGATGCGCACGGTGACCTCGCCGGAGACCTCGCCGAGGAGGCGGAGGAGCACGACCTGCTCCTCGAGTGCTTCCAGCACGGGCTCGAGGCTGATCGAGAAGGAGTCGCGGTAGCGGGCGAGGTTGGCCGTGCCGCCCAGGACGATGCGCTGCTCGACGGTGTCAGCGGTGGCCTCGATGAGGCTGGCCACCACTGCGGCGACGGCCGGACGCGACTCGGGAGTGGCCGCATCGACCAGCGGCGTGAGCTGATCGCCGAGGTCGGAGCAGCGCTCACCGATCGCGCTGGCCACGAGGCGAGTGCGCAGAGAGGTCACCTCGTCCTCGGTCATGGGCGCGGGCAGATCGATGGAGCGCTGCTCCACGCGACCGGTATCGGCGATGAGTACGAGGAGAAGGCGTGACTCGCTCAGCCGCACGAGTTCGATATGCAAGACGGTGGATTGGACCAGCGACGGATACTGCACGAGCGCGACCTGGCGCGTGAGCTGTGCGAGGAGCCGCACGCTGCGCGCCATGACGTCATCCAGATCGACGGCACCAGCGAGGAAGTCCGAGATGGCGCGTCGCTCAGCTGAGGAGAGCGGCTTCACTCCGGAGAGCCGATCGACGAACGCGCGGTATCCGAAGTCGGTGGGGATGCGCCCCGCACTCGTGTGCGGCTGCGCGATGTAGCCCTCCTCCTCGAGGAAGGCCATGTCGTTGCGGATAGTCGCGGAAGAGACGCCGAGCGCGTGACGCTCCACGATGGCCTTGCTGCCCACCGGCTCACGCGTGGACACGTAGTCCTCGACGATGGCGCGGAGGACGGCGAGGCGACGATCCTCGAGCATCGCCACCTCCTCGCCTACGAGCACCGCTATTGGCACTCCCCTTGCCCGAGTGCCAATCCTACGCCCTCGGGCAGCATGGGGCCTGTTGACGAGGAGGTTCGCGTGATGCAGCCCACGCCGGAGGAGCCGCAGGGTCCCCCCATGAGCGGCCCCCTGCCGAC
>JBEGMG010000159.1:0-7079 GCA_041183165.1 Actinomycetota bacterium
GGGTGCGCGGCGCCGGGCGCGTGAAGCGGTACTCGGCTCGCGCACCCAGTTGGGAGATCGACCACGGGACGTCGTACTGCTCGAGGGTGGCCACGACTCCCTCGGTGAAGCGAGTGGCAAGCACGATCATGTGCTCGAACGCCGCGTCGGTGAGGACCTCGCCGAGGGTCGCGCGCATCGCAGCCGTAGAGAGCACGTTGCCTGCCAGCGTGCCACCCACTCCGCCGACATCGATGAGGTCGGCGTCGGGATGGTCCTTGACCATGTCGGCAATCCGCTGGGTGATGCCGTAGGTGCCGGTAGGGATCCCCCCGCCGATGCTCTTGCCGATGACGAGGATGTCGGGCTCCAGGCCCCATGCCTGCGTGCAGCCGCCGGGGCCGGCGGAGATCGTGTGCGTCTCGTCGATGAGCAGCAGCGTCCCGTATTTCTTGCACAGTGCGGCGACGCCCTCGAGGAAGCCGGGCTCGGGGAGCACGATGCCGATGTTGGTGAGTGCGGGCTCCGTGATGAGCACCGCGACATCGCCGTGGGCGAGGGCGCGCTCCACGGAATCGAGATCGTTGAACTCCATTGCGCGCGTGGTCTCGTCGCTCGGCATCGCCGGACCGACGTTGCCCCGCCTGATGAGCGTCTCGCCCGCCGGACCCAACTGCACGAACGTCTCGTCGACGGCACCGTGATAGCAGAAGGAGAACGCCGCAACCTTAGGTCGGCCGGTCACCATGCGCGCGAGTCGCAGCGCCCAGCGATTGGCGTCGGTGGCGGTGAGGGCGAAGGACCACAGTGGCAGGCCGAAGCGTCGGGTGAGGTCGGCGGCCACCCACTCGGCGTCAGCACTCGGCATCATCGTCGTGATGCCACCTTCGACGCCGATGCGCTGATGCACAGCCTTGACGGTCGCCTCGGGTGAGTGGCCCGCCATCGCACCCGTGTCGCCTAGGGCGAAGTCGACGTACTCATTGCCGTCGACATCGGTGATGCGGTTGCCGTGTGCCGTCGCGAGATAGAGCGGGTAGCCACCCGACCACTTGTTCATCCACGTCATCGGCACACGGCCGAAGAGGTGGTCGGCCTGCTCGTAGAGCTCCCGCGAACGCGGAGAGCGCGCGGCATAGGCGGCTCGCTCTTCCTCGAGTGCGGTCTGCAGTCGGACGCGGTCGATCTCGGTCATGTCATCCCTCAGACGTGGCGGACGGTAGGGCTCCACGATAGGGGGGTCGGCGGTGTCCCGCGATGAAGAGTCCGACCACCACCGCGAGGACCTCGATCACGGCGCTGCCGAAGAGGAGTGGACGCCACCCGAATTCGACCAGCCCGGCCGCCAACACCGATCCGAGTGCGAAGGCGCCTGTCTTCAATGACGTCGCCGCCACGAAGACGAGGGAGCGCACGTGGCTGGGGGCCTCGCGATCGCGCACCTGGAGCACCGCGGTGAGTTGCGGGGCCTCAAGGAATCCGAGGATGACGCCGACGACGAAGGCGACGGGCATGGATGGCACGAGGGCGAGCGCAGCGAACGCGACGCCCAGCCCGAGCGTCGTGATGACGACCATGGTGCCCGGGCCTTGCCGCCGCACGGGCCGGCGCGCGAAGGCAACCGACCCCAGCAGGGCACCACCTGCCACCACGGCGAGCAGGAGTGCACCCACGCCAGGATCGCCAGCGAGATCCGCACCCATGAGCGGCGCTCCGATGACGAGGCCGGCGATGCCGACGAAGGCGAGGGTGCTGATGATCGTGGACCTGCGCAGCGACACGGAGTGCCAGAAGACCGTGAGCGACCGAACGGCGTGCAGCAGCGGGGCGGGTTCGTCAGGCATCTCGGACGTGACTCGGGAAGGAATCGGCACGAGGGGCAGCACGAGTGCGGCCAGGAGATAGAGGATGACCACGACCTCAAGTGACGCTGTCCCGGGGGTGTTGGCGTCGTACACGTAGGCGATGCCGACGATCGCCGGTCCGACGATGTCGCCAATGTTGTAGGTGCCCGTGTCCACCGCGTAGGCGCGCGCGGGTGCGACGTCGGGGACGACGCGACGCAGTTGCGCGCTCCACGCACCGGTGAGCATGGGATGGAAGAGACCCGCGACGCCCGCGATGAGCATGAGCACGCCGAGAGGCCAGGAGCCGACGCCGACAGCGAGTGCGGCCGAGCAGGCGGCGAGGCAGAGGATGGCGAGCGCATAGCCGCGCCGCGGATGGACCGCACGATCCATCAGAGCGCCCACGAGGGGGCCCACGATGCCCGCGACTGCCGTGACGGCGGCCAGGATCAGGGATCCCTCTGAGGCAGATCCCCCTGCGGACAGGACTCCCAGGATGATCGCCGTGGGCAGGCCGGCATTGGCCGCGCGAGCCAAGGATCCAACGGCGGCGTACGCCGCGAGGCGCCGCGCCGGGGTCCCCGGGGGTGCGGGGGTGCCCGACGACGCAGGGCTTCCCGGAGGCACGAGCCGCAGCCTACGGAGCGCCACCCCTACGGGCGAACCCCGTGCCAGCGCGGTTACGCCGATGGGGCGGACCCCTAGAGTGGGCCCGTCCTCAATGTCTGAGAAACGGAGTCACTAGTGGAGTTCGGCCAGTTCCTGTGGAGCTTGCTCCTCATCTTTTTCATGATCATGTACTTCATGATCCTGTTCAGTGTCGTCATCGACCTGTTCAGGAATCACCAGATGGGAGGCTTCGCAAAGGCCCTCTGGATCATCTTCCTGATCTTCATCCCCCTCATCTCACTGCTCGTCTACGTGATCGTCTACGGCAAGGGGATGGCCGAGCGCCAGCAGTCGGCCGTCGTCCAGGCCCAGCAGGAGCAGGACGCCTACATCAAGCAGGTTGCCGGCACGAGCCCCGCTGAGCAGATCGCTCAGGCGCAGCAGTTGCTCAACTCCGGCGCCATTTCGCAGGACGAGTTCGACAAGCTCAAGTCGAAGGCCCTGGGCTGAGCGAGACCGGCAACCAGGCAGCGCCCGACCTCAACGGTCGGGCGCTGCTCGGTGCGCTCGGCGCCGCGGTTCTCCTCGGCGTCCTCGGGGCCCTCGGGGCGGCCCTGTTCCTCATGGTCATGTCCTGGGCGACGGATGTCGTGTGGGAGTGGCTGCCCGCGCAGGTCGGCCTGGACGCTGTGCCGTGGTGGTGGGTCGTCCTCGGCCTGCTCGTCGGCGCAGTCCTCATCCTCGCCGCCCAGCGGTTGGGGCCGGGGATGGGCAGTCCCCTCGAGGGTTTTCATTTCGACGTCGGACCCTCGCGCGCGATCGCGGCGCTGTCGGTCGCGCTCGCCACCCTGGTCTTCGGCGGTGTGCTCGGTCCGGAAGCGCCACTCATCGTGGTGGGCACCGTCATCGGCGGACTGGTCACGCGCGGCAAGTCGCCCGAGGTGCAGCAACTCGCCATGGCCCTCGGCGGCATCGCGGCGATCGGCACCATCCTGGGCAACCCCTTCATCGCAGCCTTCATGCTGCTCGAGTTCGCCGCCCTCGGTGCGATGCCCCGACAAGCCCTCATCCCGATGTTCGTGGCGCTGGGGTCGGGCTATCTGGTCCTCACCGGCATCGGACCCTTTGCGGGGCTTGGCGAGGTAGGCCTCGCCGTACCCGGTCTCACCGAGGTCGACCAACTCACCTTCGGTGACCTGCTGTGGGGCCTCGCGGTGGCACTGATCGCCGGTGTTGCCGTGCTCCTCTCCCGCCAGGTCGGCTACGGGATGCAGCGGGTGGCCCAAGCGCGTCCCGCGGTCGCCATCATCGTCTCGGCACTCGTCATCGGTGGTCTCGCGACAGTCGTGATGCTCGCGTTCGACCAGCCCTACAACGTGGTGCCGTTCTCGGGTGAGACGGGGATGGAGACACTGCTCGCCGAGTCATCCGCGCTAGCGGTCCTCGCGATCGTGGTGGCCAAGGCCCTGTCCTACGGCGTCTCGCTCGGTGGCGGGTGGCGTGGCGGGCCGATCTTCCCTGCGACCTATATCGGTGTTGCCGCAGCTGTGCTCGTGGGTCTGGTCATCACCTCGACGCCGATGAGCGCGCTGGTGGTTGCGGGGATGGCAGCAGGTGTCGCGGCAATGCTCAAGCTTCCCTTCACGGCGGGTTTGCTCGCGATCGTGATCGGGGCTGGCGCGGGCTTCGTCGTGACGCCCATGGCGATCATCGGCGCCATCGTCGGCGTCGTTCTGCGCATGGCATATGACAAGGCAACGGGTCGCACCGGCGTCCCCATGACCCCTTAGGCGGGATTAGCCAGTCCCTCAAGCACGTGGACACCGGGATACCGCACGAGCGCGGCTCCGGGCAGGACGATCTTGGATCGCCTCACTCCGCTACCGATGACGATGGCGGACTGCTCGATGACACGCGAGTCCACCAGGATCGGCCAGTCGGCGGACAGGCCGATCGGCGTGATGCCGCCGTACTCCATCCCGGTGAGGGTCACGGCTTCATCCATCGGGGCGAAGGAGATCTTGCGTACGTCGAGCCATCGACGCGCGACTCCGTTGACATCCGCTCGCGTGGTGGCGAGGACCAGGCACGCCGCCATGCGCACCTGACCCTCGCGTTTGCCCGCGAGGACGACGCAGTTGGCCGACGCGTCGAGTGGCACGTCGTAGGCCTCGCAGAAGGCAGCCGTGTCCGCCAGATTCGCATCGATGGGAGCGACGCCCACCGTGTCCGCTTCGCTCCAGCCGGCGAGAGCGGCTGCGGTGACGGGCGCGAGGAGGTCAGCGCCATCGAGCGCGGGAGTGACAGCGAGGGTGCCCAGGGGCATCATGTGCCGATGACACCACATCAGGGGGGCGGGTAGACATGCGGCCGTGCGACGCAGATACCCCTGGGGGTATAATCATCGGACCTGACAGAAGGAGCGAGACCCATGTGCAGCCCCACGCCGTGCCACGCGTGCAACAAGGTCACCTGGACCGGCTGCGGCGAGCATGCCGACCAGGTCATGGCCCAGATCCCCGAGTCGCAGCGCTGCACCTGCCGATAGTCACGTCTCGCTCGCGGAAGTCCGATGCCCGCGCGCTCCGCTGACGGCGCGCTGCGCGGAGAGCGCATGGCGACGATCCTGGTGCGGCTGCGCGAGCACGGTGAGGTGCATGCCACGGACCTCGCCGCGGAGTTCGGCGTCTCCCAGGCGACGCTACGTCGCGACCTTGCCATCCTCGAGGAGCAGGGACTGTGCACGCGCCGCTACGGCGGGGCGATTCCCACCGAGTCCAGCACCGAGTTGCCGGTTGCCTATCGCGACCGCCGCTCGCAGAAGGAGAAGGCGGCGGTCGCTCGCGCCGCTGCCCAGCTCCTCCAACCGGGTCCGCAGACCGTCGGATTCACCGGGGGGACGACGACCAGTGAGATCGCACGCGTCCTCTCCAAGCGCGTCGATCTCGTCGTCGTGACCAATGCGCTCAACATCGCCAGTGAGATGGCGGCCAATCCGCGTACTCGCGTGGTGGTCTCGGGTGGGGTCGCCCGATCCCAGAGCACCGAACTCGTCGGTCCGTGGGCCGAGTCAGCGCTTGCGCAGGCCAGCATCGGTACGGCGTACATCGGTGTCGACGGCATCGACACCGCAGCAGGCCTCACCACCCACGACACCGTGGAGGCGCGCACTAATGCGGTCCTCCTCGAGCGCGCTGAGCGGGTGGTCGTCGTCGCGGATTCGAGCAAGGTGGGGCGCATACTGCCCGGTCGCATCGCGCCCCTCAGTGCAGTCCATGTCCTGGTGACCGATGACGGCATCACCACCGAGTTCAAGACCGCGCTCGAGGCGCTCGGTGTCGAGGTCGTCATCGCCTAGGCGGGGACCGTCTCGCGCTGGCAGACTCCGCGCATGGATCTCACGCAACTCACCGCCACGGAGCTCATCGGTCTCTACCGCACCGGGCAGGCCTCCCCTGTCGAGGCGATGCAGCAGGTCCTCGAGCGCGTCGAGCGCGTCGATCCGATCCTCAACGCCTTCATCCTCGTCGATGCCGATGCCGGCCTGGCCGCTGCGCGCGTGAGTGAAGCACGTTGGGCCGCGCACAGGGCAGATGGGTCTGCCGTTGGTGCAGTCGAGGGAGTGCCCACTTCCATCAAGGACATCCTCTGGACCAAGGGGTGGCCCACGTTGCGCGGCAGTCGCGCGATCGACCCGGACCAGCCGTGGGAGGAAGACGCACCCTCCGTCGCCCGACTACGCGCTGAGGGCGCGGCGATGTTCGGCAAGACGACGACGCCGGAGTTCGGCTGCAAGGCGGAGACGAATTCACCACTCACCGGCATTAGCCGCAATCCCTGGGACCCGTCGCGCACGCCCGGCGGATCGTCAGGCGGCACCGCCGCTGCGGTCGCCGCTGGGCTCGGCCCGCTGAGCATGGGCACCGATGGAGCGGGAAGTGTGCGCATCCCGGCGGCTTTCTGCGGCAACGTCGGCATGAAGGCGAGCTTCGGCCGAGTCCCGGCGTACCCGCTCTCGCCCTTCGGGACCGTGGCCCACGTCGGGCCGCACACGATGAGCGTCGCCGACTGCGCGCTCATGATGAACGTCGTCGCGCAGCCCGATCCCCGCGACTGGATGTCACTGCCCTACGACGGCGTCGACTACCTCGAAGGCCTCGACTCAGGTATCCGCGGTCTGCGCATCGCCTACTCGCCCACACTCGGCTACGCCGACGTGGATCCCGAGGTGGCGGCACTCGTCGATGCCGCGGTTCGCGAACTCGAGGCCCTCGGCGGGATCGTCGATCAGGTGGACCCGGGCTTCGAGGACCCACTCGATATCTCGACCGGCCTGTGGTTCGTGGCATCCAAGACCGTCTACGACTCGCTGGGGCCCGAGGGTCAGGCGCTCACCCGATCCGGACTTCGCCGCGCAGGCTGCCCAGGGCGCGGAGTTCAGCTCCCAGGACGTGCAGCTGCTCGCACTCAAGCGCAATGCGCTCGGCACGCTGATGCGACTCTTCATGACGCAGTACGACGTCCTCGTCACTCCAGCCGTCGCGATCCCGGCCTTCGAGGCGCGGCCCGCGGGTGCCGTGCCGATGACCCCGGAGTCGATGCTGTCGTGGACGCCGTTTAGCTATCCGTTCAACCTCACGCAGC
>JBEGMG010000160.1:0-4945 GCA_041183165.1 Actinomycetota bacterium
TAGCGCGTGAGTGTGACGCCGTCGAGCGTCTTGGTCATCGCCAGCGCGCTCGGGACGAGTGCGTACTGCGGCACGATCGTCGCGCAATTGCCGCGGGTGAGGTATTCGAGCGCTTCGGTGATCGTGTAGTTGACGTAGCCGACACCGGTTGGGCTCGCGACGCAGATGAGAGAGCGCTCGAAACCACCGCAAGCCTCAAGATCGGCGATACCGAGAGCGGCGCGCTCGCGCAGATCATCGGTCGTCTCGTAGCCGCACACCACGCGCACGGGATCGACCGCGGGCTCTCCCATGACCCGCGTGATCTGGTCGTGGGTGAGTGCCATGGTGACGAAGCGGCGGCCTTCCTTGCCGATGGAGTCGAAGGGCATGTCGCTGCGCGGTCCGGCAGACACATGCGGGTTGCTCGGGGGCTCCGGGTAGGCGGGCTCAATGATGTCGTCGCGGTGCTCGAGCCGGTCGGTCACGCGCTTGAGGGCGTAGGTGCCGGCGAGCCCCATTGCTCCGAGGATCGCGGCGTGCGCGACGAAGCCGCCTGCGGCTCCCGGATCGCGCCGGATCACCGCCCGCATGAGGCGCTGCAAACCGTGTGCCGCCACCTGCTCGCCGACGACAAGCGTTGCCAGCCCGATGAAGCTCGCTACCCCGACTCCCGTCGCGGTGAGGAGCGAGCGCGCGTTGACCCCCTCGACGCGGTGGTTGTCCGGATTGACGTTGCCGTACTTGTGCGCGCGGCGTACGGCGAAGTAGACGTTGCCCGCCGCGATCGCCGCACCGGTGATGACATTGGGCACGAGCGTGGTGTCCAGGCCCGGGCGCAGGTGCAGGCGCTTGTGGAGTACGTCGTCCCACAGTGACGCGGCGCCACCCGAGATGCCGGCGAACGCGATCTGCCGCCCGGCGGCGTAGGCGACAGCCGCTGCGGGATTGTCAGCGGAAGCCTTGGCGGTGGCGAAGGCCGTGGCGTAGCCACCAACGATCGCGCCCGAAGCAACGACGACGCGTGCAGTCGTGCCCGGTCGCGTGCCGGGAATAGACGCGATCGCCTCGAGTGAGGACCATGCGGTGGCGGTGAGCTCGTAGTGGATCGCGGCGGTCACGCCGGTGGCGACGGCCTGATCGACCGGCGAGCGGGGGAGCAGGCCGCGGGCGAGCGAGCCGGCCACGCTCCAGGCTGCGCCGATGACCCCGGCCTGGGCGGCGGTGTCGGTGGACCAGCGCGAGATCCAGTGCGGGCGGCGCAGTGCCAGTCGGCTTCGTGCCATGGGGTGAGCGTAGTCGCCGCGCTCGTGGCCGAGGGAGGCCTGCATAGGGCCCGGGCGATTCCTCGCTAGGCGGGACACCGGCCAGTTTGGTCCCTACGCTGGCACCGTTTGGCGGTTGAGGTCGTGTGGGCGTATCGGGAGGGTGCGAGCCATGGGCGGTGAACTCGTGCTGAGCACGGCCATCTCCCGGCGTGGGTTCCTCGGTGGCCTGGCTGCGGGCGCGATCGTCGTGGCCATCCCCGGCACCTCGCAGGCCCTCGTCCGACCCGTCTCGGCGTCGTCGACGGGCAACATCATCGTCGTCAGGCGGCGCGAGGACCTGCTCCGCTTGGTGGTCGACGGACCGACCATGACGGTCAACAAGGCAGCGGGGCGATTGGAATTTGCCACCGCGGGAGCCCTGCGCATCGACTTCGGGCCTCAGTCGCTGGTCGAGGAAGCCGTCGCGGAAGGCGTCCAACGGCCACCCACGCCGCGCAACGCGCAGCTTTCCGGGCCGAGTCGCATCGGCTTCCGCCATGAGGGCAACCTGTCGCTGTCGCTGGCAACCCTCCTGGCCTGGGCCGAACGTGTGCAGAACATCGACCCCCTCGGTGAGCCGCTCGACGGTGAGGATGTTCCGGAGCAGGCCGACTACGGCAAGGGACCGAATCCGTGGGTGACCGCCATCGAGATGCCCTGGTGGCTCGTACTCTCCCCCCACCGGGACAGTTCGTGGACCGAGCAGGTGCGGCCCAAGACGCGCGGTGGGATGACGGAGATCTTCCACACCCGCCTGGCAACGACGCAGGCTGGCTCGGAGCAGACCGAGGATCCGGAGTCCCGCACGGTCCGCGGCATCTGGATCCGCGATCCCAACCCATTCGGCCTGCTGAGCGACCCCAATGCCAGCGTGGCCAGGGGCCAGACCGGCCATCCATGGCTCATGGTGCCTACGCCGAGGGACCGCGCCGACATCGTGCGCCTGTCCACGCGCGTCAGCGGCGACACGATCGGAGGTCCGGCCCCCGCCGTGAAGGCCTCGGTGGCCCTCAGCGCGCTCGGCGGCCACCTCGCTGCTGAGGGATCATGGGACGCACCGGGTGTCTCGTCGATGACCGCCTGGCAGCAGCGCATCTGGCAGGGCCGCGACACCTACGCCAAGGTCGTGCGTGCGGGCTTCCTCTACCCATGGGGCTTCCCCGCCTCATTCGTCACGGAGGGCATCCGCGTCTTCAAGGCCGCCGGTGGTGGCACGGGTCGCGAGATCACGGCGTTCTGGCAGATTCGCGAGTCGATCATCGTCACCGACCCCGACCGCGACCTCGGTGGCGGTTCGGGGGGCTCCGACGCGGGCAAGCGCGGTGCCCTCTTCACGTCAGTGCACTGTCGCACCATCCAGACCCCGCCGCTGGCTCCGTCCGGCAATGAAAGCCCAGGCAACCAATGGGCCCGTTTGAAGACCTTCACCCCCGAGGTCCTGCGCCCCGGCGGAGGTCGCACCCCCTTCGCCTTCGAGCTCGTCGGCGTCGACCCGGATGGCAACGAGGTCCCCTTCACGCAGCCGCTCTTCTTCGCCGAGCGCGCCGTATCGGATCAGTCCCCCAGGCGTGGCCGCGCGATCTGGGACGACCCCAACTTCTCCGATGCCGGTGCCGCCCAGTTGCGCGAGTACTACGAGAGCCAGGTCCCGCGCGCGAAGAAGGTCGCCGACTTCGCGGGCGGCGTTGTCAGCTTCGCCGTCAATGTGGCCAATTCCATCTCGGGCCCGGACGGGGAGACGATCACCGAGATGGCATCGCGTGCCACGAGCCAGGGTACGAGCACGATGGTCTTCGGCATCGCCAACTCCCTCGGCATCGACAATCCGCTGCCGCTCCTCGAGGGGACCGTCCAATCCCTCGCGGAGAACCTCAACCCCAACAACTTTCCCATCCTCGAGGAGGCGGAGGTCTACCTCGGCGAGCTCTCGCAACTCGCGGGGGACACCGTCACGGCTGCGCTCAACTATCCCCGCGAGTTCCTCGAGGACGGATTCGACGACCTGAAGAACCGTGGTCAGGTCTTCCTTCAGCAGGCCCAGGAGGAGGCGACCGAATTCGCGATGGACGCCGCGCGCGCAGGTGGCGTCATGGCAGCCAAGTTGGGCATCGGTGGGCTGAGCCGTTCGATCGGCCCGGTGTACGGCACGGCGACCGAGCTGAAGTCCATGGCCGCCGACGGCCGCATCACGCCGGGGGAGGCACTGAAGTCGATCGAGCTCCTAGGCGGGGTCAGCCTGGCGGACATCATCCCCAACCCGTATCCGGCCGTGGGTCCGGACGGCAAGCCGACGGACAAGGCACTGAAGATCTCCCACGAGATCGTCGACGTGGGACTGGATTCCGAGCGAGCCGTCATCGTCATGAGCATGGCGTGGAATGACGGCCTGACGACGATCCCGCTGCTGAAGGTTGACGACGCGACCCTGTCGATCAACCTGGTCACGGAAGTACCCACCGTATCCGGATCTGCCTCGTGGTCGGTGCGGGGTGAATTCGCCAACTTCTCGGTAGTGCTGGTGCCCACCGAGGGGATGGAGTTCGTCGAGGTCATCGTCGACAAGATCGTCTTCGTGGCCGGAAGCGGCAGGTCGGCGAGCGTCGACGTCGCTGTCCGGACAGTCGACTTCGGCGGCCTCCTGCAACTCATCAAGAAGCTCCAGGATCTGCTGCCCTTCGGGGACGGGCTGGCCATCGACGTCGACTCCCGCGGAATCAGTGCCGACCTCACCCTCGATGTGCCCGACCTGATCCTCGGGACGTTCACGCTGAGCGGCATCGGCGTGAAGACCGGACTTACCCTCCCGTTCGACGACCGACCGGTGCGCTTCCGATTCGGGATGTCCGGGCTGGACGATCCCTTCTCCATGACCGTTCTGGGTCTGGGCGGCGGCGGGTGGTTCACCGACGACCTCGGCCTCGACGGCATCGAGCGACTCGACATCGCCGGCTTCTTCGAGGCGAAGGCTGCCGTTGACTTCGGCGTCGCCAGCGGTGGAGTGTCGGTGAAGGCCGGCTTCCAATTCAGCGTCGGACCACCGGCGCCGGGTGCAGACGATGCACTGGCGCTGACGGCGTTCGTCTCGGTGAACGGCAACGTCGACGTCCTGGGCATCGCCAGCGCCACCTTGGACATCTACATCGGACTGTCCGTCGTCGTGCCCGCAACGCTGCCCGGCGATGTCCTGCTCAAGGGGCGCGCCGATTGCAGTCTGCGTGTCTCCGTCGCGTTCTTCTCCAAGACCGTGCGCTTCGGCGTCGAGCGGTCGTTCAAGGGAGCACGCATCCCGGCCCCGAGCGTGAGAGGCATCGATGGGCGTGCCGGTCGTCGCAGTGAGGCGCGCGATGGTGACGCCGAGGCGGCCGTCACCTTCCGGGACGGGATGTCGCGCGAGGCATGGACCGAGTTCTGCGGAGCGTTCGCATGATGCTGGAGACCGTCCTCTTCACCGCGCTGCCCACCCGCCGCGCGGGAGCCGATCTGTACTTCAGTGTCCTCATCTCCCCGCAACTCGGTGGCAAGGAGGGCGCGCCCGCCCGGCATGAGCTCTCGCTCTATCCGGACTTCCGGGGCGGCACATGGGCCGAGATCGTGCGGGAGATCGACTGGCAGCTGGCCCTGCGATGGTCCGTTGACGACAGTGACGAGCAGTACTTCGA
>JBEGMG010000161.1:0-3619 GCA_041183165.1 Actinomycetota bacterium
CTCGTGGCTGACCGCGTCGCCGTGACGGGGGCGACGGGGGTCGTGGGGGGAGCGGCGGCCCGGGCGCTGCTCGCGCGCGGCGATGAAGTGGTTGCTGTGCAGCGAGGCGCCATCTCGCCCGAGCTCGACTCACAGGGTGCGATCGAGCGGCGTGCCGATATCGCCGGCTCCTCCGACGTCCTCGTCGAGGCCTTCACCGGGTGCCAAGCGGTGGTGCACGCCGCCGCGCGTGTCGAGATCACCGGACCGTGGGAGGAATTCGAGCGCATCAATGTCCTAGGCACGCGACGCGTCATCGATGCAGCACGTCGAGCGGGGGTCGGGAGATTCGTGCTCGTCTCGTCACCCTCGGTCGCACATGCGGGTGATCCGCTCATCGGTGCCCAGGCTGAACCCGCTGACCCCGCGCATGCCCGCGGGCACTACTCGCGCAGCAAGGCGATGTCGGAGGTCGTGGCACTTGCCGACGACGACGGCCGCATGGCCGTGACCATCCTGCGTCCGCATCTCGTCTGGGGGCCCGGCGATAGCCAGTTGACGGAGCGCATCGTCGATCGGGCGCGCTCGGGTCGACTCGTCACCATCGGTGCCGGCTCTGCGCTCATCGACACGACCTACATCGACAACGCGGGAACGGCGATCGCGGCGGCCGTCGATCGGGCAGCCCTGCCGCAGGTGCGCGGACGCGCCTTCGTGGTCTCCAATGGCGAGCCGCGGACCGTGAGCGAGATGCTCACGAGGATCGCCCGTGCGGCCGGGGCGCCGGGTCCGTCGCGCAGCGTCCCCTTTCCGGTGGCACGCGTGGGCGGCCAGGTGCTGGAGCGCCTTTGGGAGCGGACCGGCCGTGAGGGGGAACCGCCGGTCACCGCCTTCCTCGCTGAGCAGCTCGCCACGGCGCACTGGTTCGATCAGCGGCAGACCCGTGAGGCCCTGGCGTGGGCCCCGGAGGTGACCCTCGACGAAGGTTTCGTACGACTGGCCGCGGCGATGGGCGGCGTGGCTCCCCCGGGGGCGGCGGATCGAGGGCTATAAAGAGTGAGACCCCTGGAAGCATGAGTTCCAGGGGTCTCACTATGAATCGTGCCTGCCGGTCCCGTGAGGGGGAGTCGGGGGCGTCGCCCCTCCTCCGGCACTCCCGTTGCCGGGGCGCCTCCGGTGCGGCTTTCGCCGCCTCGGCCGATCCCGAAGCCTTGGCCCTTCCCCGCGACACCGGGGTGGGGAGTTTCCTCCGACCTTGCCTTGCGGCTCGATCTCCTTGTGCTCCGATCGCTCGGTTTCCCTTGCGACAGGACATTTCTATTGCCCCCGCGCAAGCAGCGCAAGGGAGTGTCGCAACATTTTTGAAAAACTTGACCACCTTGAGTCACACATGACTCACACAGTCACTTTCTGCACTGCCGTGTCACCCTCGGAGGGTCATTCGAGGTCGTACTCTCGGGATATGACCGCTTTCCCCGTCGCCCGCCCGGCCGCGCGCCGGGCTCACGGGAGCATCGTCTATCTCCACGGCGTCGGAGGTGTCCGGCCCGCGTGGTGGCGACCGATGACTCGCGGCCTCGGGGGTCTGCGCGTCGATCTCAGCGCGCCGGCGTACGACGATCTGCTGACGACATCCGGTCGCGTGTATGCGCGAGAGACATCGCATGACATCGAGGAGCCACGAGACGACGAGCGCCGAGCCTATGTCCAGCGTCAGCATCGCCTGGCTGAGCTGGTGCAATCAGTCGGCGAATCGACGCGGATGGCATGGCCTGCTGGACTGGCGGCTGCGCTCGCCGATCGACTCCCGCTCGCCTCGATGCTGCGTGCACCGGTCTTCGGTCTCGATCAGGTGGGGCGCTACCTCGATGACGATGCCAGGCGCGCAGCTGTCCTGCACCGCGCGACTACGGCCATGGTGCGCGCGCCGCGGCCACGCATCGTCGTTGCCCACTCGCTGGGGTCGGTCGTGGCCTGGGATCTGCTCGCGGATCCGCGGATCGACGTAGACCTCCTCATCACCGTGGGCAGTCCGCTGGCCCACCCGGCGCTCGCGGTGGATGCCACGCCCTTCCCCTACCACCGCGTCGGCGCGTGGCTCAACGTCGTCCACCCGCTCGATCCCGTGCCGGCGGGACGTGGGCTCCACGACGCCTTCCCCGCTGCCTGTGACGTCTTCCTCCCCCCGCTCTCCGCGCTTTCCTCGCAGGGCAACGCGCTCTCGAGGGTCACCGCGGCGGTGGCGGGTGCCGCGACCTCCCACCTGGACTCCAGTTACCTCGCCTCCCGCACGGTGCTCGCGGCGGTGCGGAAGGCTATGGACGTGAGCGCAGGGCTGTCGGTGCCGACCCATCGGGCCGTGGCGTCATGAAGGTATGGCGCACCTACGCCGATCCGCCGCAATCGGATCCCGCCCTCAGTCGCTCGGAGCGCAAGCGTCGCGCGCGCGATCGACGCGATGCGATCAGCTTCGCCGATACGTTGGAGACGGCAGGCACGGGCTATGTGGTGTGGATGTGCGCGGACGCGCTCGACGCTGTCGCCGGACCCTCGGGGGTCGTGCTGGACGCCGCACATGTCGACGACTGCCTTCCGGGGCCCTGGGAGAGCGACCTGCTGGACCTCGCTGTGCGGCGCGAGATGGGCGGCGGTGCGGCAGAGGCCATGGCGGAGGGCTACCAGCAGGGCGTCGCTGCCGTCGCCTCCGAACCGCTGCACGCTGCGCGGGCCGAAGCGCTCCGCCGGTCGCGCGCGCTGGCGGACACGGTGGCGTCGGATGCCGCCCAGTCGCCGGTGACCGCGGTGCGACGACTGGTATCGCCGGGTGCACGCCTGCGCCGTGACCGCATCGAAGCGCGCTGGGGCTCACCCGTGGATACGGGTGCCGACCTCGCATCGGAACTGGCGCAGTACCGCGAGAGCCTTCCCGAGTCAGACGCCCGCCTGCTCGCGCAGTACCGGGTGGCCGACGCCGTCGCCGGAGGGCATGGGCAGCTACTCGTCCTGCTCGCCCGCGGGTCGGAGGGCGATGACGTCCTCCTCCTCGAAGCCTCGCCCGCGCAGCCATCGACGCGCGAGGAACTCTTCGGTGCGTGGCGCGATGGCTCAGACGTGCAGCGTGTGCTGCTGGCGCGTGAAGCCGTACCCCTCGTGCCATTCGAGTTCGCCGGTTGGTCGACGAGCACGGACGGTGCGGTCGCCAGGGTGTGGTCGCGAGCGCGGGCGGCGACGGCGCGGCCGGATCTCGGCGGACGTCGGGCAGGTGCGCGACGACTTGGAGCGGTCCTGGGTCTGCTGCATGCGTCCCAGGGCGATGCGGTGTCGCTCGCGGGATATGTGGGCCACTCGCGCAGATTCCCCCTGGCCGTCCGCGATGCGGTCCTCGCTGCTCGCTCCGACGGCTAATTGCGCGAGAGCACGAAAGCGTCCATGCCCCAGGCGATGGTGAGGTGCGCGACAACGCCGGCCAGGATCGAGCGCAGGCGCAGGGCCAGATAGCCCAGGATGAGCCCTCCTATGAGGCTCGACACCGCCTCGGGCATGGGCTTGCCGAAATGCAGCAGGCAGTAGGCGAAGGCCATCACGGGGACCGCATGGACTCCCATCACCGGCTGGCCAGCGAAGACGAGGAAGCCCCGGA
>JBEGMG010000162.1:0-6958 GCA_041183165.1 Actinomycetota bacterium
GCATCCCGACCCCGCGGGACGTTCAGCGCGGGGAGCCGACCGGGCGAGAGGCGGGGGGTCGGCGCATGGGGTTGAATGCCATGCGTGAGCGACCTCATCGATACGACGGAGATGTACCTCCGGACGGTCTTCGAGCTCGAGGAGGAGGGGGTCGTGCCCCTGCGCGCTCGCATCGCCGAGCGCCTCGGCCAGAGCGGCCCGACGGTGTCGCAGACGGTTGCGCGCATGGAGCGTGACGGCCTGCTCACGGTCGAGGGTGATCGCCACCTCGAGCTGACCCCGCGGGGTCGCGAATACGCCACGCGCGTCATGCGCAAGCACCGCATCGCCGAGTGCCTGCTCATCGATGTCATCGGGCTGCCGATCGAGGACGTCCACACCGAGGCGTGCCGCTGGGAGCACGTCATGTCCGACACGGTGGAGCGACGCATCCTGCAGATCCTCGACAATCCCACCGAGTCGCCGTTCGGCAATCCCATCCCCGGATTGGAAGAACTCGTGCCCGGTGCCAAGCCTTCGGCGGTGCGCGGCGAGCACTGGGTGAGCCTCGACCGGGCCGCGGGCGACGACACGGTACGCGTCACGGTGCGGCGTATCGGTGAGAGTGCACAGGTCGACCCGGAGATGGTGGCCCTGCTCCAGCGGGCCGGGGTCGTGCCGGGCGGTGCCGTGCGCGTGCAGCGTGCAGCCACCGGAGTCCTCGTCGGGTCTGCGGGGGAGTACATCGAGCTGCCGGGTGAGATCGCGAGCCAGGTCGCCGTCGAGCCAATCGGCTGAATCCCTACCCCCAGGGGTATCCTGGGACCAGTGCCGCCCGCCCGGGCGGCCGTGACCGACACGGACGGCTCCGCCGATCCGCCGGTCCCCACCCGAAGGTGCAGGTGAGCACATGGCCCCCATCACGATGGACGACGTCTGCCGGCGCGAGGTGGTCACCCGCCTCAAGCGCGTGCAGGGCCAGGTCGCCGGCATCATCTCCATGATCGAGGACGGCCGTGACTGCGGCGACGTCGTGACCCAGCTCGCTGCGGTGTCGCGCGCACTCGACCGGGCCGGCTTCAAGGTCGTGGCCAACGGCCTGCAGCAGTGCGCCACGGCCGAGGGTCGTGGCGAGAAGCCGCCGATGAGCGCGGAGCAGCTCGAGAAGCTCTTCCTCGCCCTCGCCTGATCTGCCGTCACTAGGGTGGGCGCATGGCACCCCCGCGCAGACCCGACGCACTCGACTCCCTCGCCCCCGGCTCACTGGCCGGTCGTACGGCGCTCGTCACGGGCGGCGGCACCGGTATCGGTCGCGCGACCGCGGAGTTGCTCGCTCGCCTGGGTGCCCGGGTAGCCGTCACGGGTCGTCGCGAGGAGCCGCTCGCCGAGGCTGTGGCTGCCATCGAGGCCGCGGGCGGCACCGCGTCGGCGTACCCCTGCGATATCCGCGAGCCCGAGCACGTCGATGCCCTGCTCGACGCGGTGCTCGGCGACATGGAGCGCATCGACCTCCTGGTCAACAACGCCGGCGGGCAGTTCGTCTCGCGCGCGGAGGACATCTCCTACAACGGCTTCCGCGCCGTGGAGCGACTCAATCTCGACGCCACCTGGTACGTCTCGACTCAGGTGGCGAAGCGCTCGATGCTGCCCGCGGGCTACGGCAAGATCGCGAGCGTCACCATGACGTTGACCCCGCATCGCGGCATCGTGGGCATGTCGCACTCGTCGGCGGCCCGAGCGGGTGTGGAGAGCCTGACCGCCACCTGGGCGCAGGAGTGGAGCGGGCGCGGTGTGCGCACCATCGCCGTCGCTCCCGGCATCGTGCACACCGAGGCCTGGGAGCGCTACGGACTCGATCCCGAGCAGGTCGCCCAGGTGATCCCCGCCAAGCGCCTGCAGTCCGTGGACGACGTCGCTGCGGTCATCGGCTTCTGGATGAGCCCGGCAGGCGACTACATCACGGGCATCACCCTGGTGGCCGACGGCGGAATGAACCTCGCCGGCCCCGCGCTCTACTGACGCCTCAGGCGGGGTTGAGGTTAGCGATCGCGATGATCTGCCAGCCGGAAGCGCCGTTGCGCCACACGGTCAGACGCGGCGCGGGCTTGGTCGACAGGCGCGAGCCGTCGATGGTCTCCTCGACCGAGAGCCAATGCGTGGCCACCAGGGTGTCCCCGCCGCGGGTCGTCGTGAAGTCGGTGAGCGAGTAGGTGCCCAGGTCCAGGGCCTTGAGCATCTCGATCTCGGCGGCCTTGTCGCGCGGGCCGTCGGTGTGCGCAGACTGGAAGTCCGCGGCCAGGATCGCGTCAACGGCGGCCCAGTCCTTGGCGGCGACAGCGGCGACGAACTCGCGGTAGAGGGTCTCGCCGTCGGCGTTCGGATCCTGCATTGCGCTCATGTCGACTCCTGCCTCGATACCGGACGCTCCGGGAGCCGGACCGTATCAGCCTTCGGGGGCGGTGAGGGACCAGGTTTCGCCAGAAACCCGCAGGGGGATGCCGGACTTGCCTCGCTCGCCGACCTTGACGCCGAGGACCTGGTGCAACTGAATGGTGTTGATATCGAAGCCAAGGCGCGAGGCGGCCATGTAGAGGCGCCAGACCCGGGCGGTGGGCAGGCCGGCTTCTGCGACGCAGGCATCCCAATTGCGCTCGAGGTTCTCGCACCAGTGCTTGAGGGTCAGGGCGTAATGCTCGCGCAGGTTCTCCTCGTGGCGGATTTCGAATCCGGCCTCGTTCATGTCGGTGATGATGGGTCCGGGCGGGGTGAGTTCGCCGTCGGGGAAGACGTAGCGGTTGATGAAGCTGCGCTTGTAGAGCGCGGGCCACTTGCCGTCCGGGCGGGTGATGCAGTGGTTGAGCAGCCGGCCCTCGGTGCGGAGCTTGCCGTAGAGGAAGGAGAAGTAGGAGGGGTAATTGGCGCGGCCGATGTGCTCGGTGAGTCCGATCGAGGAGATCGCGTCGAAGCCGGTCTCCTTCACATCGCGGTAGTCGCTGAAGCGGATCTGCGCCTTGTCGCCCAGGCCGGCGTCCTCGATGGCTCGCTGGCCCCACTCTGCCTGCTGCTGGGAGAGGGTCACGCCGATGGCGGATACTCCGTAGTTCTTGACGGCGTGCAGCACCATGCCGCCCCAGCCGCAGCCCACGTCGAGTAGTCGCATGCCGGGCTGAAGGTTGAGCTTGCGGCACACGAGGTCGAACTTCTCCTCCTGCGCGAGCTCGAGCGATGCCTCGGCGTTGGGGAAGACGGCGCACGTATAGGCCATCGACGGACCGAGCACCATTGAGTAGAACGTGTTGCTCACGTCGTAGTGGTGGTGGATCGCCTCGGCATCACGCCGCTTGGAGTGACGGCGGCCTCCGAGCGCACGCTCCTGCGCGGGAGGCTCGGGTCGCACGAGCGCGTCCTTGGCGAAGCGCTTGGCCAGTCGTGCGCGGTCGATCACTGACACGTGATCCAAGGGCATGGGGTAGAGGCGGCTGAGTGCCTCGTAGACGTCGCCGTGGATCTCCAGGTCGCCCGTCACGTAGGCGCGCGCAAGCCCGAGCTGATTGGGAGAACCGGCGATGTAATGGACTCCGCGCGGATTGGTGATCTCCAGGACGACCTCGGCTCCGATGAGGCCGGTGCTCGATCCGTCGTAGGCCTTGAAGCCGACCCGGCGCTCTGCGGGTACGACGGTGGCGAAGGCGGTGGCGAGGTCCATGCTTCCTCCCGAGGGTGACGCTGCGTGCCTAGCGGCGGCGCACGACCTTGTCGTAGAGGTCGAGAAGCCGCGATGCGGGATCGTAGACCCCCTTGAGTCGCTGGTAGTCCCCGCCTCCGTAGATGCTCCAGAATTCCTCAGGCGAGTAGTACGCCGAGGAATACAGGGATTTGCGCCCGTCCATCTCGGTCACGACCTGCTCGATGCGCCGGTTCACCCGGCCCTCGGCAGGGTCCACTCCCGGCGGCAGGGGCACGGTCGACCAGAAGCCGACGTTGACATAGGTCACCTGCGGGTCGAATTCGTAGAGCGGCCAGCGTGCAGCCGGGTCGCGCTGGCGGAGCGGGCAGACCCAGATCGGCTCGATGCCCACCTCGCGGTGGAAGAAGTCGAGGAAGTCGGCCAGACGATCGATGGGCACCTCGATGTCCTGCACGACCTCTTCTCGGGCCGGCTTGCCGCGTACGCGGGCGGCCTTGGTGGAGAACTGCGTGCGCCGATCCCACTTGATGATCTTCCAATAGACATCGCTGCGCAGCTTGCCCTTGGGCCAGAAGCGGCGGATGAGCGGCTTCTGCGTGCCGAAGGCGCGCGAGCACCAGAACCAGTCGGTATCCCAGCGCCAGATGTAGTCGTGGATGGTGAGCAGATCCTCGCGCTTGCGCTGGATGGAGCGGTAGTAGATATCCATGCCGGTGTAGTCGCTGGGCTGCTGACCGCCTACGTCGTCGGTCATGCGACCGAGGGTGAGGTACTGCTCCGACGGCGAGAAGACCGTGCCGTCCAGGAAGTCGACGGATTCGCCCTCCCACTCGCGGGTCTCCACGATCCTCCCCATCGCCTCGGCCATGGCCTGTGCGGTGGGGAAGTGCACGTGGCGCAGGCGCACGTAGGGCTTGACCGGCTCGAGCTCGATCTTCAGGCGCAGGGCGTAGCCGAGCGTGCCGTAGGAGTTGGGGAAGCCGTAGTAGAGATCGCGGTGCGGATCGTCGTCGCGGCCGCTCACCGTGAGGATGCGCCCGTCCCCGGTGAGGACGTCCATCTCGATGACCGACTCATGCGGCAGGCCCCAGGCGAAGCTCGTGCTCTCGATCCCCAGGCCCGTGACGGCGCCGCCGAGCGTGATCGTCTTGAGCTGCGGCACGCACAGCGGCATCAGGCCGTGCGGGAGTGTGGCTTCGACAAGATGCTCGTACGTCGTCATCCCCTGCACCTCGGCGGTGCGGGTGACCGGGTCGACGGAGAGGACGCCGTCGAAGTCGGCGACGTCCAGGCCGGGGACCGTGGAGTCGGCGCGCTGGCGGAAGAGGTTGGACGTGCGCTTCGCCAGGCGCACGGGTGCGCCGGCGGGGATCGCGTCGTACTGCGCGCGCAGTCGCGCGACCCTGGCGTCGTACGTCGCGCGCCACGAGGGCGCTGCGGTCTCCGGGGTGGCCGACATGCGAGCAAAGGTAGTCGTAGCCCAGGATGTACGGGTGAGCCAGGAGGTGCTGGAGACCGGTCAGGAGTCACCCAGGCGTGGGATGCCCACCTGGGCGGTGTGGACCGTCGGGATTGTCGCGCTCGTGCTCCTTACCGCCACCAATGTCGTGGTCGCTGCGGAGCTGGGCATCCGCTCGGCTGAGGCGGATAACCTAGTCACGACCGTCGAGCAGTCAGAGGCGGCGATGAAGGCCACCCAGGATGAGTTCAGCGAGGTGCTGTCGGCGTACGACACGGAGAACCTCACCGACGAGGAGCGCGAGCAGCTGCGCGCCGAGCTCTCCGACGTCGCTCAGCGCGGAGGTGTAGCGATCGCCGACGCCGGCGGGTTCGTTGCTGGTCTTCTCATCATGCCCTGGCACACGCAGCTGCTGGACGCGCAGCAGGCCTACCTCGCGCACAACCAGGCCTGGGTCGACTACATGGCCGCGGCAGCCGAGGACCCTGCCGAGTGGTTCCGCCCGCAGCCCGCGGTCAATGACACGTTCGCCCAGGCCAAGGACCCGCTGGTCGAGGCGGTGCCGCTCTTCGATCCGCTGGGCACGCTGTCGCGCATCGAGCTCATCTACGTCACCGGCAGCGGCGACTCCGGCGGTGGCCAGTCCGCCTGAGCGTCAGGCGCAGAGGGTGGCGAGGACCGCGATGTCGGGATCGTCTCCCAGGTTGACGCTCACCCGGCTGAGCAGACGCGTCACCGTGCCATCGGCTTCGGCCTCCACCCAGCCCGCGCGGTGATCGAGACCGAGGTGCGGGATACCGGGCAGCAGCACGCAACCTGACGCGGCGCCTTCGGCCTCGGGAGTCGATGGGCGGGTCTCCGTGGGTGGGTGCAGGACGATGAGCGCCGCCGGCTGCGGATCGGCGAACTGACCGGGCTTCGGCGCGCCCTCACCGAGCACGGGTCCGGCCGCGGTGATCAGGCCGACCACTTCGGGCTCGGGGTCCTCGGGCAGGTCCTCGACGGCGCGGAAGACGGTGGTCGTAGGTAGCAGGCCAGGCATGGCCGCGAAGCGCACGGCGATGGCCAGGAACTGGGTCCACTCGCGCGTGGTGTCGGGCCAGCGACCGGCCAGGATGAAGCCGGCCAGGCTGCGGTCCTTGCCGGCGAAGGCTGAGACCTCGATCCCCATGGACGAAGACTGCGACACGAGGGGCCTGGCAGACAAGCACCATCGAGTGCTAGCCCTCGCGCGTGTCTCAGGGCCGGCGCTCCTGCACGATGCAGAAGACGTTGCCCTCGGGGTCCTCGAGCCGGATCCAGGCTGCTCCGACCTCGGCGACGGGAGTCGCGTCAAGGCGCGTCGCTCCCAGCTCGACTGCGCGTGCGGCAGCCGCCTCGATGTCCGGCTCGTGTACGTCGATGTGCAAGCGGGGCTTGGCCGTCACCGGCTCGGGGACACGCTGGATCACCAGGCGCGGTCCACGGCCGCTGGGATCGACGAGCGACCAGTAGACGCGATCGGGCGTGTCGAAGCGCCCCTCATCCTCGACCTCGTAGCCCAGCACCGCCGACCAGAAGGCGATCATGCGCGGGGCGTCGTTGACGTCGAGCGCGATCTCGATGTGCATACCCGGAGGCTAGCCTCAGGGCCATGACCCTCGCTCCCGATCCGCAGCACGCACTCGTCGTCGTCGACGTCCAGGAGGGCTTCGACGATCCCGCGTGGGGTCGGCGCGACAACCCGCAGTGCGAGGCCAACATCGCGAGCCTTATCGCTGCGTGGCGCTCTGCTGAGCGACCCATCGTCATCGTCCGCCACGACTCGATCTCCCCCGGATCACCGCTCAGAC
>JBEGMG010000163.1:0-6589 GCA_041183165.1 Actinomycetota bacterium
CGGCACCGGGCACGAGTTGGGGCGCCCACCGCTGTGCGAGTGCGGCGAGGACCAACGTGGCCTCCGTCCATGCGAACTGCTCCCCGATGCAACGCCGGTTGCCCCAGCCGAAGGGGAACCATGCACCGCGCGGCTGACCGGGAGCGTCCTCACTGAAGGCGCCGTCGGCATCGATCCATCGCTGCGGCCGGAACGCGAGCGAGGACTCCCACCAGCGCGGGCTGCGGTGCATGGCGAACTGGCTCGCCAGCGTGAGCGCTCCCGCGGGGATGGTCCAGCCCCCGACCTCGACGTCCGCCAGCATGCGGCGACCCTGGACCCACGCGGGTGGATAGAGACGGATCGCCTCGGCGACGACCGCGCGTGCCCGCGGCAGCATCGCCATGTCCGCCATGGTCGGCGTGCGACCGGCGAGCACCGTGTCGAGCTCCTCGTGCAGCCACTCCGCGCGCTCCGGGTGCTGCGAGAGCAGCATCCAGGTCCAGGTGAGAGTCATGGCGGTGGTCTCGTGGCCGGCCATGACCAGGGTCATCGCTTCGTCGCGGACCTGCGCATCGTCGAGCGCCACGCCCTCCTCCTGAGCGGCGAGCAGCATGCTCAGCATGTCGCCGTTGTCGCCGACGGCGCGATGCTCGTCGATGATGCGCTGGACCATGATGTCCATCCGCGCGGAAGCCTCGAGTGCGCGTCTGCGCGAGGGCGAGGGGATGCGCAGCGCCTGCGGACCGAGCAGCAGGCGCGTCCCCATGCCACTGAGCAAGGCCTCGAGCGCATCGCCCACCTCGCGGGCGTCGCCGCGCAGATCGGCTCCGAAGAGCGTGCGTCCGACGATGGCGAGAGTGAGAGCTGACATGTCCGTCTGCATGTCGACCGTGCGTCCCTCGGCCCAGGTGCCTTCATGGGCCTCGGTCAGCGCCACCATGTCGGCGGCGTACCCCGCGATGCGGTCGCGATGGAAGGCAGGCTGCACGAGGCGTCGGTTGCGCAGGTGCACGTCGCCTTCGCTCGTGAGCAGGCCATTGCCGAGCACAGCCTTGGCTCCCTGCAGACCGCGACCCTTCATGGTCTGGCGGCCGTGGTCGATGAAGACCTCGACGATGACCTCAGGATCGGTGAGGACGTAGGCATGCTCACCGATGAGGCGCATGTGCGCCATGACCGGGTAGGTGCGCTCGATCTCGGCCATGAACTCCGGAGCCGCGCCACTGATGGCCATACCGCGCAGGGCGCGCAGCGCCGAAGGACCCGGGGGTCGCGCGATATCCCGACGGCGGTCTGCGGGGATCGGCACATCGGTGTGTGCGACGCGCTCCTGGGCCAGCCGTGCGGCTGCCCTGATGTCGGGTTCGGCGATGGTCACCCCTCCAGTCTCGCCGGAATCCCCCACTGAGGCTCGGCGGGGGCGGATGTCTGCCAGGATGCTGCCGTGACCGAGACGGTGACTCTCGCGGATATCGAGGCTGCCGCCGGGCGACTCGAGGGCGTCGTACGCCAACTGCCCGTCCACTCGGCGCGCTGGCTGTCCGACCGTGTGGGCGGCCCGGCCTTCCTGGCCACCGAAAACCTCCAGCGTGCCGGTTCCTTCAAGATCCGCGGTGCCTACAACCGACTCAGCCAGCTCAGCGACGCCGAGCGCGAGGCGGGAGTGGTCGCGGCATCGGCAGGCAACCACGCCCAGGGGGTCGCCCTCGCCGCCTCCATGCTCGGCATCCGCTCCACGATCTTCATGCCGCGCTCAGCGAGCATGCCCAAGGTCATCGCGACCAAGGACTATGGGGCGGATGTGCGCTTCCACGGTGCGACTCTTGATGAGGCCATCGTCGAGGCCCGTGCTTTCGCGGAGTCGACGGGTGCGATCTTCATCTCGCCGTTCGATCACGCGGACATCGTCGCGGGCCAGGGCACCCTGGGCCTGGAGATCCTCGAGCAGGTCCCCGATGTGCGCACCGTCGTGGTCTGCACGGGTGGTGGTGGGCTGCTCGCAGGTGTCGCTCTCGCGATCAAGTCGAAGCGTCCCGACGTGCGCATCATCGGCGCTCAGGCAGCGGGCGCGGCGGCGTACCCACCCTCACTCCTCGCCGGACATCCGGTGCCGCTGCGCACCATGCGCACGATGGCCGACGGGATCGCCGTCGGTCGGCCCGGCGATGTCCCCTTCGCACTCATCCAGCGCTACGTCGACGATGTGCGCGTGGTGTCGGAGGACATGCTCGCCAAGGCTCAGTTGCAGCTCCTCGAGCGGTCCAAGCTCGTCGTGGAGCCCGGGGGAGCAGCAGCCGTGGCGGCGATCATGGACGATCCGGCATCCTTCGAGGCTCCCTTGGTGGCTGTGCTCTCGGGCGGCAACGTCGATCCCCTCGTGATGATGCGGGTGATCCGTCACGGCCTCACGGCCGGCGGCCGATTCACCCAGATCACCGTCCATGTGCCCGACCGCCCAGGGTCCCTCGCGGCGCTGCTCGCAGAGATCGGCTCGCTCGATGCCAACGTCGTCGACGTGTCGCACCTGCGCACCAACCCCCGCCTCGCGGTGGATGAGGTCGAGATCACTATCGACCTGGAGACGCGTGGAGCAGAGCATCGCGAGCAGTTGCTCGACCATCTGCGCCAGCGCGGGTACCGCATCACCGAGGTGCAGTAGTCGCGAGGTAGTGTGCGCGCCGTGTCCGACATCATCACCGCGCGAGGCCTGGTCAAGAAGTACGGC
This sequence comes from Actinomycetota bacterium, assembly GCA_041183165.1. Taxonomy (GTDB): domain Bacteria; phylum Actinomycetota; class Actinomycetes; order S36-B12; family S36-B12; genus Mxb001. The sequence continues at coordinate 2,708 of JBEGMG010000163.1, forward strand.
GATGTCGTCGCCCTCGATGGTCTCGACCTCAGCGTCCCCGAGGGCACGGTCTACGCCCTTCTCGGCCCCAACGGCGCAGGGAAGACGACGGCGGTCCGCATCCTCACCACTCTCCTGCTGCCTGACGCGGGGACGGCGACGGTCGATGGCCTCGACGTCGTCAAGAAGCCCAACGCCGTGCGCCGCATCATCGGCCTCACCGGTCAGTACGCGGCCGTCGACGAGTACCTCACGGGACGCGAGAACCTGCGGATGTTCGGCGACCTCTACCACCTGCCGTCGTCCTACGTGAAGGCCCGCAGCGATGAGCTGCTCGAGCGCTTCGACCTCGCCGATGCCGCCGACAGGTCACTGCGCACCTACTCCGGTGGCATGAGACGACGCCTCGACCTCGCAGCCAGCCTCATCGCCAAGCCGCGTGTGCTCTTCCTCGACGAGCCGACGACGGGACTCGACCCGCGCTCGCGCATCGGGCTGTGGGAGGTCATCACCGACCTCGTCGCCGATGGCACCACCGTCCTGCTCACGACGCAGTACCTCGAGGAAGCGGACCAACTGGCGGAGGACATCGTGGTGATCGATCACGGTCGGGTCATCGCCCAGGGGACATCCGACACCCTCAAGGATCAGGTCGGCGGCGATCGACTTGAGGTTGTCGTCGAAGACCCCGCGCAGATGGACGCGGCCGCCACGGCCCTGCGCTCGGTGGCGACGGGCGAGGTCACGGTGAATCGCACGGACCATCGGGTCGTCGCACCTGTGATCGGGGGCTCCCTCACGCTGGTCGACGCCGTGCGCTCGCTCGATGCGGCGCACGTGGCCATCGCCGACGTCGCGCTGCGCCGGCCGACACTGGACGACGTCTTCCTCTCCCTGACCGGTCACGCTGCTGAGGAGGACCAGGCATGAGCAACGCCGTCCCCACGCGTTCGCGTCCGATCATCGGCTGGGGCCTTCACGACGGCCTCGTCGTAGCCCGACGCAATCTCATCCAGACGATCCGTGTGCCGGAGCTGCTCTTCTTCTCGATCGTGCAGCCGGTCATCTTCGTGCTGCTCTTCGCCTTCGTCTTCGGCGGTGCGATCCCCATCCCCGGATCGGATCCGACCACGGCACCGGATGCGAGCGTCTATCGGCAGTACCTCATGCCGGGTATCTTCGGCCAGACGGTCGCCTTCGCCTCCGCGGCTGCCACCGTGGGCCTCGCGGAGGACATGAAGCGCGGGATCATCGACCGCTTCCGCTCGCTGCCCATGGCGTCCGGCGGCGTACTCATCGGACGCACGTTCGCCGATGCGACACGGCAGATCCTCGTGCTCTTCGTCCTGAGCATCACCGGTCTCCTCATCGGGTGGCGGATCAACGACGGCGTGCTCAATGCCATCTACGCCTACCTGCTCCTGCTCCTCTTCGCCTACACGGTGGCGTGGATCGGATCCTGGATCGGCCTCTACATGCCGAATCCGGAGACGGCGCAGACGGCAGGACTGGTCTGGCTCTTCCCGCTGACCTTCCTCTCCAACGCCTTCGTGCCAATCACGGCTATGCCGACGTGGCTGCAGCCCATCGCCCAGTGGAACCCGGTGTCCTCGCTCGTGCTGGCCACGCGCCAGCTCTTTGGCAATCCCACGGGGATCATCGGCGACATGTGGCCGCAGCAGAACCCGATCGCCTACACGCTGATCTCGTGTGCGGTGCTCATCGGGATCTTCGCGCCGCTCGCGGTGCGGCGCTACCGCACGTCGACCAGCCGCTAGCCGGCGTAGGGCTGTGCGGCGATGATCTCGACAGTGACCTGCTTGCCGTTGGCAAGCGCATAGGAAACCGTGTCGCCGATGCGCGCCCCCAGCACGGACTGCCCCAGGGGTGACGTGGGGGAGTAGACCTCGACGGAAGCATGCGCGGCTTCCTCGCGGGAGCCGAGGAGGAAGGTCTCTTCGTCACCGAATTCGACGAAACGCACCGTGACGACCTTGCCCGGCGCCACCTCGTCATGCTCGGCATCCGGGGCGCCGATGCGTGAGTTCTCCAGGAGCTGCTTGAGCTGACGGATGCGGGCTTCGTTCTTGCCCTGCTCCTCCTTGGCGGCGTGGTAGCCGCCGTTCTCCTTGAGATCGCCCTCCTCGCGTGCGGCCTCGATGCGCTTGGTGATCTCGGCGCGACGCGGCCCCGACCGCTCGTCGAGCTCCTGCTCGAGTCGGTCGTAGGCCTCCTGGGTGAGCCAGGTGATCTCAGTGCTCATCGGGACAGGGTACGGCGTGGCCTCAGGCCGGAGTCATGACCGGTGTGGACTCCGCCTCAGGCCGGAGTCCATGGCTGCTCCGGCGGGACGACCCCCGGAGGGAATTGCGGGGGCACGACGCGCTCGGGTGGCGCCCCGGCCTCACACGCGAGGACCTCGACGACGAAGGCCGGGGCCAGGGTCCGCAGCGGGTGACCTGCTCGTAGGAGGTGCCGCGGGGGATGCCGACGACGGCGTAGCCCACATCGGTGCGGGATTCGTCCTGCGCCCGGAGCACGCAGTAGACATCCCACTCCTGCGAGCGGCGGACGTCGAAGGTCACATCCACGCGATCAGCGGCTACGTCGTTCCAGGCGAGCAGTTTGTAGGTGACCTTCGGCGAGACGAGATTGAAGGTGACGAAGGCCAGGGCCGCGATGAAGGCCGCGATGCCGATGAGCCCGGCGATGAGGGGGAGGCGGGACCGGCGGCCCACGCCGTAGCGCGCCTGCAGGTCCGGAGGCAGGCTGCGGCCATCGATGGCACTGCTCACGGCACCTCCCGTCGCGCATGGGGCGATCACTTGGGAGACTAGCGGGGTGCCCGAACCCCTTCGCCTCATGGCGGTCCATGCGCATCCCGACGATGAGTCGAGCAAAGGTGCCGCGACGCTGGCCCACTACGCCAAGGAGGGCGTCGAGGTCCTCGTCGTCACCTGCACGGGAGGCGAGCGCGGGGACGTGCTCAACTCCGCGGCCCAGGCAGATGTCGATGCCCTGGGCATCGCGGAGGTACGCCGCCGGGAGATGGCAGAGGCCGCGCGCATCCTCGGGGTCGGTCACGCGTGGCTGGACTTCGAGGACTCCGGCTATCCCGAGGGCGACCCGCGGCCGCCGCTCCCCGCGGGCTGCTTCGCCGAACTCCCCCTCGACGTCGCTGCGGCGCCGCTCGTGCGCCTCGTGCGTGAGTTCCGCCCCCATGTGATGACGACGTACGACGAGAACGGCGGCTACCCGCACCCCGATCACATCCGTTGCCACGAGGTCTCGATGGAGGCCTTCATCAAGGCCGGCGACCCGGAGGCGTATCCGGATGCTGGCGCACCGTGGCAGCCGCTCAAGCTCTACTACAACATGGCCTTCACCCGGGATCGTGTGATGACCTTCCACGACGCCTTGATCGCCGCGGGCATGGAGTCGCCCTACTCCGACTGGCTCGACGACTGGGATGAGGGCGAGGAGGACCGCGTCACCACGCGCGTACGCGTCGACGACTACTTCCCCCTGCGTGACGACGCACTGCGTGCGCATCGCACACAGGTCGATCCCGAGGGCATCTGGTTCGCCGTACCCCTCGAGATGCAGCGTGACCTGTGGCCCACCGAGGACTACCACCTCGCGATCTCCCACGTCGACACGCACGTGCCCGAGTCGGATCTCTTCGCAGGAATCCGGGAGGGATGATGGTGGACATGGTCTCGCTCCTCGCCGTCCTCGGCCTCGAGGAGAGCCCGCTGCCGAGCCCGCTCCCCGAGGAGCCACCCATCGACCCCTCGCGGGTGACACCCGGGCTGCTCGCGCTCGTGTCCTTCCTCTTCCTGGTGGTCGCGATCGTGTTGCTCTACCGGTCGATGCGCAAGCAGATCGGCAAGGTCGACCCCA
>JBEGMG010000164.1:0-5893 GCA_041183165.1 Actinomycetota bacterium
CTCTTCGATCGGCACCTGGTCCAGCTCCTGGAGCCGCTCGAGTGCCGCATCGACACGCGTATCGCCCGTGGGCTGCACCGGCACGGAAATGGGCAACCCCTGCTGCTCCGCCGCTCCGAGCGGCTGCCCGAATGGCTGCGTCATGACCGGCCTCCGTCTTCGTCGCGGTGCTTCTTGCCCTTCGCCTTGTCCTTCGACTTGTCCTTGTCGTGCCCGTGCTTCTTGGCCTGCTGCGCCAGGCCCTCGTCCAGCTCGGCGCGCAGGGATCCCACCTGCTGCTCGAGCCGTCCGACCTCGCGCCGCAGACTCGACAATTCGTCCTCGCGCGCGAAACCGAGCCGGCGTACGACGCCATCCACCTCTTCGCGCACGAGCGAGCGCACCTGTTCCGGCGAGAGCAGTGCAGCGACCTGCTCCCCCGTGGCGGTGGCCGCCTGCACGCCCTGGTCGACCACATCGCCGACGGCGTCGCCGCCCTGGGTCCACAGGCCCTGGGCGAGCTCGGCGGCCTTGGCCGCAGAGATCCCCAGGATGCCCGACGCCATCGCGAGATAGGGGCGCACGCTCTCCAGGGGATCGGCGCCCGAAGGGTTGCTCTCAGGGGTGTCGCTCATGCCCCCACGCTACGCCGTGCCGTGTCGATGGCTGCAGCCGCAGCGCTGACCGAGGTCCCGGCCGGTCCGTGCCACGCGGCGGCACAGCAGCACTGCAGACCAGCTAGCCAGTCCCCCTCGGAGATGCGCACCTCGAGGGCCCCGTCACGGACCTCCGCCCGCGCGGTGCCCAGGGACCAGCCCCCGCCATCGGGCCGGGGTCCGCCCATCTCCGTCTGCGTCGACGCGGGACGAGCCAGCAGCGCGCCCAGGTCGGCGCCGACGTACTCCGGACGCTCCCCGGGACCAGCCCGCAGTAGGCCGATGACATCGCAGATCCCACTCAGGACGAGCAGGGACGGCACACCCACCAGGGCGGCGCCGGCGATGTCGGTATCGAGGCGGTCGCCCACCACGATCGGACGTCGCGCCTGCGTGCGCTCCAGTGACGCGCGCATCAATGCGGGGTACGGCTTTCCGGCGATCTCGAAGGGCGCTTGGCCGGCCGCCGCCTCGACGGCCGCGGCAAGGCTTCCGTTGCCGGGGGCGCGGCCACCGGGAATGGGGAAGGTGCGATCGGGATTGGTGACGACCCAGAGCGCTCCGGCCTGCACGGCCAGCGCCGCAGCGGCCAGGTCACCCCAGGTCGTGTCGCGCCCGAAGCCCTGGAGCACACCGCGCACGTCACCTGGGCGCTCACCCTGTGCGCGTACCGGGTTCAGCCCGACGCGAACGAGTGCAAGGGCGACGCCCGGCCCCCCGACCGCGAGGACGTCCGCTCCCGCCGGAAGATGCCGCGCAAGGACTTCCGCACCTGCCTGCGCCGAGGTGACGACCTGCTCGACGTCGGCCGGGATACCCAACTGCCGGAGGTGCGCGGCGACCTCCTCGGGCGGACGGCCGGCGTTGTTGGTGACGAAGGCGAGGGTCATCCCCGATCGACGTGCCTCCGCAAGTGCTTCGACAGCCCCGGATACGGCGTGATCACCGATGTAGACGACCCCATCGAGGTCCAGCAAGGCGACATCGTGCATGGTCGCGAGCGTCGGCGACGCCCCGGCACCTGAGTCCCCAGCGGCAGTCACGACGAAGTGCCGCCGAGAGGCTCTGCGTCAAGAGGACCGGAGAGCGGTAGTCCCGCGGAGCGGCGGGCCTTGATCGTGGCCTTAACCTGGGTGAGCGCTTTGGCGTACTCCTCGCGATCAGGCCTCATGACGCTCGCCATGGCGAGGTGATCGCGGGCCTGGGGGAATTCCTGAAGACGCCACAGGCTCATGCCCGCGCCGTAGTGCGCGTAGTCGTCGGCGGGCGCCGCCTCGAGGCATTCCGTGAAGGCCTCGGCCGCTTCCGCGTAGCGAGCGGAGTCGAAGAGCGCGCGGGCACGGATCTCGCGCGCCGCCTGGGATGAGGGATCTTCGTGAAGCACACGGTCGATGAGGACCAGGCTCGCCGCGGCATCTCCGCTTGCCAGGAGGTCGGATGCCCGCCGGAACCAGTCGTAGACGCTGCCGCCGGGAACTCCCTCCGCCGTCACCGGGCTATCGTGCCACGGCGACCCCTGGCTATGCCGCGCGACGGACGTCGCGTGCCACTACCTCGGTCCGCGATGCTGGTGCGGCGCCTGATTTCCAGAACCGGCGCTGGAGCCAGCCCTCGACCTCCACGACGTCCCCGTCATGCCAGGCGAGCAGGCGACGGCGCGCTGCCGCGGACCACGCCACGCATTCCAGGGCATCGACCCGAACGCGACCGGCGAGACCGCGCTGGCGGGCCGGGCGGTCGACCACAATGCGGAAGGCCACCGCCTCATCACCGCTCGGCATCTCGACTCTCGTCACCCCCGAGAGTCGCCCGCGCAGACGGACCTCGCTGTACGTCGCTTCCTCCATTGTCTGGGCTTCGCGTGCAGGGGGCATGGTTCCTCCTCGTCGTAGGACCCGGCGAGCAGTCCGGGTGCGGGCCTACGATGCGACTCCAGCGCCCGTGCGGGAATCCAGCCCGGCGAGGTGTGGATGACGAGACGAGGAGTCGACTGTGGACGGTGTGAAGGACCTAGGTGGCGACGTCTTCGAGATCGACACCCTCATGGGCGGGCATGCCGGCATCACCGCGGGCTACCTCATCCGCTCGGATCGTCCCTGCCTCGTCGAGACCGGTACAGCGCTCTCCGCTCCGACTGTCGTGGCCTCCCTGGAGGCCCTCGGGATAGGACCCGACGACCTCGCCACCGTGGTGGTGACGCACATCCACCTCGACCATGCCGGCGGCGTAGGCGATATCGCCGAGGCATTCCCCCGTGCCCAGGTCGTCGTGCACGAGCGCGGCGCCCGACATCTGGTGGATCCGACGAAGCTCGTCGCCAGCGCGCACCGGGTTTTCGGATCGGTCATGGAGGAGCTCTTCGGCGACCTGAAGCCCACCGATGCCGCCCGTGTGGTCGCACTCGGCGACGTCGGCGTCATCGACCTCGGCGGCGGACGGCGCCTGGAGGCCTTCCACGCACCCGGGCACGCCTCGCACCACGTGGGATTGCTCGATCCCGAGACCGGTGACCTCTACACAGGCGATGCGGCGGGGGTCTACGTGCCCGAGGCCGATGAATTGCGCCCTGCGACACCGCCGCCGGACTTCGATCTCGACCTCGCCCTGGCGTCGATGGATCGCATGCGACAGATCGCTCCTCAGCGACTCCTCTTCGCGCACTACGGCCCGGTGGGAGCGGTGGAGTCCGCACTCGATCGCTCGGAATCCGTCCTGCGCCAGTGGGTCGAGTTGGTGCGGGAGGCGCGAGCGCTCGAGATGGATCTCGATCACGCCGTGGCCATGGTGCGCGAGCGCACACCGATCACCTTTGCGGGCGAGCAGACACGAGCCGAGCGCGAGGCGACCTGGGAATTCCTGTCCTCCACCGCCGCCAACGTCGCCGGCATCAGCCGGTGGCTGGATCAGGCGGAGGGGCCGGGCTCGACATCGGGGGATGCAGCGTCGGTCGGCCGCTGATCCTCCTCGCCTTCCCCCCAGGCATCGTCGAACACGATGCCGTCCATCTCAGCCAGTCGCTCGTCGGCATCGGTGATGCCGTCCGGATCAGCCTGGGCTGCGCGCTCGAACCAGGTACGCGCTTCGTCCCCACGCCCGAGCTCGAGCAGCGTGTCGGCGTAGGCATAGCGCAAGCGAGGCAGCCACTCCTCTGTCCTTCGCGAACTCAGGGCCGGCACCTGCAGCAGGAGGAGCGCGGCCTCCGGCTGACCCAGATCGCGACGCGCACCCGATGCCACGATGCGGGCCTCCACTCTCGAGGCATCCGACAGGTCGCCTTCGGGCACCGAATCAATGAGCTCGAGTGCCTTGCGCGGGCGCCCCAACCCGCGTTCGCAATCGGCCATGACCGGCACATAATCCTGATCGCCCGTCATACGCCGTACGGCCCTCAGCTCCGCCAGGGCAGTGGCGTAGTCGCCCGCCGAGTACGCAGCGATTCCCAGCGCCTCGCGCACCACCGAGACACGCCCCGCCAGCCGCTTCGCTTCGTTTGCGTAGGCGAGTGCGAGGTCGACATCGTCGGCCTCGAGAGCGCGCGACGCCGCCACGAGAAGGCGTGCCACCGTGAGTCCCAACTCCTCCGGGAGGGTCCGCAGCTCTGCCGCCACTCGGCGGTCGATCTCCTTGCCCGTGATGTCGTCTGAGATGCGCGGCGCGCGCGGACGGTCGGGGCGAGGCTCCGCCGACCGTGCTGGTCTGGCGCCATCCTTTGGCCTTGACGCGGGTCCACCCTTGCCCGGAGGCCGGCCCTTCGACGGCGGCCCGCTCTTGGACGATGGCCTGCCCTTTGACGCGGGTCCACCCTTGCCCGGAGGCCGGCCCTTCGACGGCGGCCCGCTCTTGGACGGCGGCCTGCCCTTCGACGGAGGCTTCCGGTCACGTGGACCCGATGGCGACGTCATGTGCTGCATCCTTGCCGATCGGGGTCACAGCACCGCAGGGCGGGTGACTGGCGTGCAGTGCCGATCACTCGACGGGCTGCTCGTAGCGACGACGGGTCGCGAAGAACACCCCGCCGCACAGGATCGCCATGAGTCCCCCTGCAAGAGCCTGGGCCCGATAGGCGTCGACGAACGCCACGCGGTCCATCTCCCGAATCTGATCGGCTTCCGACACCGAGATGCCGTAGTGATCAGACACGTCCTGTGACGAGGCGCCGTACAGCAGATCCCATGCAGCTTCCGCCGAAACAGCAGATGACGACATCCCCGCGCTGTCCATCTGCGCCTGCATCGAACCCACGCCGACTGTTGTCACGACGGCCGTGAGGATGCACACACCCAGGGCTGCCCCGATGTTGCTCGACGCGGTCTTGTAGGAGGAAGTGACACCCTCCTCACCAGGCTCAGCCAACGCCATGATGGCGGTCGTCAGGGCGACGAAGGCCGCTACGGAAGCGACCGCGTAGCAACTGACGATGACGACGGGGAGAACCAGGGGTGAGGAAGCCTGTATGACCAGGGCGGCGATCAACATCGTCACCCCGAGACCGCAGATCATCGCCGTCCCGCTGATCGCGATCCCGAGACGCTGGAGCAGTTTGCGACCGATCACTGCCCCGGCAATGGAACCCACCTGGGTGGGGATCATGACCACGGCCGCGCCCAGGGCGGAGTAGCCGTACACGACCTGGTAGAGCAGCGTGTTGTAGTAGAAGAGGTTCGCGAAGCTGAAGAGGATGAGCACCACGAAGAGGACGAGAAGGCCTCCGTGGCGCAGGGGAGCCAGCGAGAGCGACGGATTGGAGATGCGCCGGAAGGCGATGATGAGCGCGAGCAGGGCGACACCCGACGCCACGACGTAGCCGATCGTCCGCGCGGACAATCCCTCGCTAGCCAGTGAACTGAGCGCCTGCACCGTGGTGGCGAGGAGTAGTCCAGCGACGGCGGGGGTCCACATCTCGCCGCTGACCAGACTCGACTCGCCCGAGGGGACCAGGCGGGCGACGGCGATTATGGCCACGAGGCCGAGCACCGCCCACATCGCCGCCACCGAGCGCCAGCCCCACGCAGAGGTCATGGCCCCGGCGACCAGCGGGATCACGAGGTACGTGACGGGCACGACGGACGCGAGCGTGGCAAATGCAGATGCACGCCCGTCAGCATCGCGGATCTTCGTCGCCACGTAAGCCAAGGCGACCACGGTCACCGTCGCCTTGCCGATGTTGGCAAGGAGGAGCCCGATGGTGGCGACGCCGACTACGGGTGCAATCGCGAGGATGGCGCTGCCGACAGCGAAGAGCGCGGCCGCGCCCCACA
>JBEGMG010000165.1:0-4777 GCA_041183165.1 Actinomycetota bacterium
GCCGCGTCTTCGAGCAGGCAGGCGACCGTCTGCACGGCATCCTTCTTGTTGGTCCCGATGATCCCCGTGGGGCCGCGCTTGATCCATCCGGCGACGTACAGGCCCGGGATCGCGGCGTCACCGTCCATCACACGACCCTCGCGATTGGGGATGACATTGCGTCGGTCGTCGAAGGGGACCCCCTCGACCGCCGTGCCGCGATAGCCGACACTGCGAATCACCGCGTCAACCGGGATGCGATGAGTCTCTCCCGTGCCTGACGCCTGGCCCTCGTCGTCGAGGACCGTCGTCTCGACCACAAGTGCCTCGACGCGACCCGTGCCAAGGATCTCCACGGGGCGGCAGCGGAAATGGAGGTGGATGCGCCGATCGCGTCCGTCGTCGACGTGATCAGCCCAGCCCTGGATAACGGCGACATTGCGGGCCACCGCCTTGTCGTCCGCGACCGCCCGCTCGCTCGCGACATCGCCTACGTCCCCACCCTCTGCGACCAGCACCTGCGTCTGCTCGAGCTCCCCTAGTTCGCGCAGTTCCTTCGTTGTCCAGGTCGCCTGCGCTGGGCCGCGACGGCCCACCAGGTGGACGTCGCGGATCCCGGAGGCGCGCAGCGCCGCGAAGACGTGCTCGGGCATATCCGTGTGCTCGATCTCCCCTGGGGCCTTGGAGAGCACCCGCGTGACATCGACGGCGACATTGCCAACCCCGATGACCGCGACGCTGCGCGAGCCGGCCAGGAAGTCAGTGAAGGCGTCAGGCGCGGTGTCGGGATGACCGGTGTACCAGTTGACGAAGTCCGTCGCAGCGATGCTGCCCGCCAATTCCTCGCCCGGGATCCCGAGCGCCCGGTCCCGCGAGGCGCCGTAGGTGAGGACGATGGCGTCGTAGTACTCACGGAGCTGGTCGAGACTGAGGTCACGCCCGAGCTCGACGTTGCCCAGGAATCTCACCCCCGGGTGATCGAGGACCTTGTCGAGGGTGTCGCGCACGGAGCGAATACTGAGGTGGTCCGGTGCCACGCCGTAGCGCACGAGCCCGAACGGACTGGGGAGCTTGTCGATGATGTCGACGGAGACGGGGATCTCCTCCTGGCTCAGCAGTGCATCAGCGGCGTACATCCCTGAGGGACCTGAGCCGACGATGGCGACGCGCAAGGGTCGGTTCATGACTCCTCCTCAGGCCAGGCCCAGCATCTGCCGGGCCTCGGTGAACCCCGGGCCGGGATTCACCGGATCCAGGTGCACGGTACGCATGCCGACAGCTTCCGCGCCCGCGAGATTGCCGGGCTGGTCGTCGACGAAGACGCAGTCTGCCGGATCCACACCCATGCGCTCCGCCATGAGGAGGTAGGCGCGCGGATCGGGCTTCATGACTCCGTCGGTGCGTCCGTCCACCATGTGGTCGAACTCCCGAAGGATGCTCATCCGGTCCAACCACGCCTGGTCGTGGAAAGCAGTGAGATCGTTCGTGAGGATGCCAACCGGAATGCCCGCTGCCTTGGCATCGGCAATGAGCTGGCGGGCCGCAGGACGCACCAACTCCTGCTCCGTGCCGGAATAGAGATGGGCCATGAAGTAGGGCATCTCCGCCGGCTCTCCGCTGATCTCATGGAATTCAGCACAGCGGCGGGCCCAGTACTCACGTTCGTTCATGCCCCCCGCCTGGAAGTCACGCCAGTCCGGATCCGCATCCGGATCGAAGGGTCCGGTCCATGCGAATGTGCCGGGGGCTAACCCCAGCGACCTCTCGCCCACGGCGCGGAGCTCGAAGGGGGTGAGCAGGACGGGACCGCCGAAGTCGAAGACGAGAGCGGTCAGCTCGACTCCCTCAGGAGGGATCCCATGCCTCAGTGCTCCTCTTCCGAGATGGTCACCATGTCGTATCGCACGACATCGCCGAACCATCCGCACTCGCCGCACCAGGTCATGAAGACGCGCTGGTCCGCCGTCCAGTACTCCGTCGAGATCCCACCGTGCACCTCGATGCTTGCCGCGCACATGGGACAGAACCTCGGCCTGTCGAGCAGGTGACGCTCGGCGTCCTTGGCAAACCACGCGCCCGGCGGAGGCAGCCGATGCGGATCGGGTGGGAGTTCGCTCAACGCGACCCTCGTCTCGCCCGGATCGCCAAGCGGGGCGGCTCCGCCGGCCCGACGGCGATCCCCATCCACCTCATCACGCACCCGCGCTGGCCTTCTCGCGGCGAGCCCAGGCGTCGGCGTGCAGGTCGAGCAACTGCTGCCGCTGCGGGCTGTAGCGCATCGAGCCCATGGTGATGAATGCCTCGGCGAACTCGCGCTCGGCACCGAACTTGTCGCGCTCGCACGGCAGCGGGATGATCTCGTGCTTCTCACGAATCGTGCCCAGCGGATCCTCGCCGTTGGCGACGCGCTTCATGTTCTCCTTGAACATCTTGCGCAGCATGGCGACACCCGCATCGGAGCGGCCGAGGTGCTCTTGAGTCCGGTCCGTCACCGGGCCCTGGCTCACCCAGGCCATGATGTCCTGGCCCTCGATGTAATCGGTGATGAAGCGGCCCTGGTCGTCACGCCAGAAGTACTCATAGAAGACGGGACGGTCCTGGGGCTCCCACACACCCGCGTCGGGGGCGTGATTGGAGTAGAAGAGCTTCCAGGTCGTGGTGTCGTCGACGGGCACACGGATCTGCATCTGGTCGATGCCGGCGCCACCCACGCGCATGAAGTAGGGGAACACCAGGGGGTGGCCCACCTTCCAGTCGTCATTGTCCTCCGAGCCGCCCTCGAGGACGCGGCGCTTGAGGATCCCCCACTCCATCTCCTCGAAGCCCGTGCGCAGATGCTTCTTCTGGAAGGCCTTGGGGGCGTCGAAGCCTTGGGTCTCACCCATGAAGTTGAAGTAGTAGCCGTGGAGCCACTCGACGTGGTGAGGATCCACGGAGTTCTCCATGATCTGCAGCCAGTTGCACGGCAGGGTGGCGTAGCCACAGTCCTTGATGCCGTCCATGACGAAGACTTCTAAGCGGGGCAGCTCAGGCGCGGGATCCGGCCCGACGTACACCCAGATCATGCCGCCCATGACCTCGGCCTTGCCAGCCTTCTGCTTCACGCGGTCGCGGAAGTTCTGGTTGTCGGACTCGGCGGGCTGCTCGACGCAGTTGCCCTCGAAGTCCCACTTCCAGCCGTGATAGCCGCACCGGATGCCGTCCTCATGCACAACCCCGTAGGTCAGCGAGGCGCTGCGGTGCGGGCAGTGCTCGGCGACGATGCCGTAGCGCCCGGACTTCGGCGTCTTGAAGAGCGTCCAGTCCTCGCTGAGCAGACGCACGGTCTTGGTGGGGACCGAGTCGAAGTCCTGCTCGAACGCGATGGGGTACCAGTAGCGGCGCAGCAATTCCCCCATCGGGGTGCCGGGTCCGACCTTGGTGAGTTCCTCGTTCTGCTCGACGGTCAGCATGTGCGGTCCTTCCGTGATCTCCGGTACTGCAGCCGGATCGTGCTCTTCCGGTGCCTCGACGGTACCGGGCGTTGCGGGTGACGCTGGGGATTGGTCCGCGCGCTGGGGAGGGTTGTCCCTCCCGGCGGGACCGGGTCCGGGAAGGGAACTGCAGTCCCCTTCCCGGACCTGGGATTACTCGATGACCGTGACGACTCCGTTGTTGCCGTCGACACGGAGTCGCTGCCCCGTCTTGATGTTGGTGGTAGCGAACCCGGTGCCGGTGACAGCGGGCAGGCCGTACTCGCGGCACACGATGGCGGCGTGACTCATCATGCCTCCCGTGTCAGTCACGGTAGCCAGGATCTTGCCGAAGATCGGCGCCCACGACGGTGCCGTCAGCGGCGCGACGAGGATCTCGCCCTGCTGGATCTCGCCGATCTGCTCGGGCGAGAAGATCACGCGAGCAGGACCCTCGACGAGCCCGGGGGAAGCAGCCATGCCGCGGAGTTCGCCCTCCTTGGCGTCACCGCCGCCCAGCCAGGCGCCGACGCTGTCGGAGGTGATGCCCCACAGCATGACCGTGAAGGGCTCGGTGATGACCTCGGGAGGTGCACCAAGAGCCGGGACCGGCTTCCACTGACGCAGGGCTTCGCAGATTCCCTTGCGCTTGGCGACGATGGCCGGCCAGTGACCGGGTCCAGCCGCGGGCTCGGGGGTGGCCCAGGACATGTAGTAGTCCCACAGGGCGTCCTCGACCTCCGTGCGCTTGAGGTAGAAGATGTCATTGGGCTCACTCCAGAAGCCCTCCTTGACGAAGATCTCGCCGAGCTGGCGCATCTTGCGCCAGATCACCGAGTGACTCCAGTGCTCGACGTAGAAGTTGTGGTTCTCCACATAGGGGAAGACCACGCGAGCGAGCCCCAGTTTGCCCTGGAAGGCCTCACGATCCTCATCCGTGGCGAGCAGGTCGGTGTACTCGTTGACCACACGGTCGCGCTCGGCATGGATGGCCTCCATCGGCCGAGCAAGATCCTCACCGGACTGCAGCTTGACGATGTAGTCGTTGATGAAGTCGAACGGGATCTCGACGTTCTCGATCCAGATCTTGTCGGAGTGGTAGAAGCCGGACCCGGTGGAGAAGTTGAACCATGGCTCTGCCGACTCCTGGAACGACGCAATCCAGGCGCGGCCGGCGTCCGAGCCCTTGAGGATCTCGCAGGTGCGCTCGACATCCCCCACGGCGAAGGCATCGGCTACGCCGGAGTCGAGGGCCACCCGCGCCAGACGCTTGAGCTCCTCGTCCGGGCGGAAGAGGTCCACCTCGACACCCGCGACCATCTTGGCGATGGCGAGATCGGGAATGC
>JBEGMG010000166.1:0-11301 GCA_041183165.1 Actinomycetota bacterium
ATACGCGCCACGCGACCGGCACTCGATCGCAGCCAGATGAGCGCCTGACCGAGCACGAGGCCGACGACCAGCCCGAGGAGCGCAGACACGATGACGACAGCCAGTGGCGAGCCGAGGGTGAGTGCCAAGGCACCCGCGAGGGCGGCAAGGAGGACGCCGAGCGCCGCCACGGGCAGCCGAGACTTCATGGCCTGAGGCTACCCTTCCCGACGTGGAAGAGACGGCGAGCGGGCGACCGGGAGTCTCGGTCGTCATGCCCGTGCTCAACGAGCAGGAGCACCTCACCGAAGCGGTCGAGGCGATCCTCGCCTCGTCGTACGACGGCCCCCTGCAGGTGGTCCTCGCCCTCGGACCCTCGCGCGACGAGACGGACGCGATCGCCCAGCGCATGGCGCACGATGATCCGCGCGTCATCACGGTGCCGAATCCCACGGGCCGCACGGCAGCTGCGCTCAATGCCGCCATCGCAGCCGCCGATCACGACATCATCGTGCGCGTCGACGGCCACGCCGTGATCCCGCGCGACTACGTCGAGATCGCTGTGCGCACGCTCGACGAGACCGGTGCCGACAATGTCGGCGGGATCATGGGTGCCGAGGGCGTGACCGACTTCGAGCGCGCCGTAGCAGCCGCGATGACCTCATGGTTCGGGGTCGGCGGTGCGGCATTCCACATCGGCGGCGGCGCTGGGCCCGCACTCACCGTCTACCTCGGCTGCTTCCGGCGCTCCGCCCTCGATCGCGTGGGTGGCTTCGACGAGTCCATGGTCCGCGCGCAGGACTGGGAGCTCAATCACCGCATCCGTGCGACGGGCGGGCTCATCTGGTTCACACCGGAGCTCCGCGTGAGCTACCGACCACGCGGGAGCCTGCGCCGCCTTGCCCGCCAGTACCACGAGTACGGCAGGTGGCGCCGTGAAGTCGCCCGACGACATCCCGAGACGGTGTCGTTGCGCTATCTCGCACCACCGCTCGCACTTGCCGCCGTCACCGGCGGGACACTCCTCGGTGTCGTGGGGCTCGCCACGGGCACGCGCGGACTCCTGGTCGGCTTCGTGCTCCCCGCTGGCTACGCCGCGGCTGATGTGATCGCGAGCGCGCGCGCTGCGCGAGGCCTGCCGTGGCGCTCGGCTCGATGGCTGCCCGCCGTCTTCGCGACGATGCACGGTGCCTGGGGAGCGGGGTTCATCCGCGGCACGCGCTAGGGCCGCGACCCCCTAGTGATCCAGGCCCTGCTCGCGCAGGCGACGAATCGCCTCGCGTCGCTCCAGGCGCGTCGCGCGCCGGATCTCCGCCTCCTGGAAGCGCATGCGGTCTCGCTCGGTCTGGGGCAGGACCGGGGGCACGGTGCGCGGACGCCCCTCGTCGTCGATTGCGACGAAGACGAGGTGCGCGCTGGACACATGGATCTCGCCCTCCACCCCCATGCGCTGCACCGTGACGCGCACGCCGACTTCCATGCTCGTCCGTCCGGTCCAGTTGACCTGCGCCTGGGTGGTGAGGAGATCGCCGAGCTTCACGGGCTCGAGGAAGGCCATCTGATCCATGAATGCCGTGACCGCGGGCCCGTTGGAGTGGCGCACTGCGGCCACAGCCCCGGCCTCGTCGACCGCTCGCATGATCACGCCACCGTGCACATCGCCGTAGTTGTTGGCATCCATGACACCCATCACGCGGGCAAGGGTGACCTTGGATTCCTCCGTGGGTACGGGCTCGTCGTTGGGTCCGGTCGGCACCGGGTCCAGGGCCATGTCAGCCTCGCAGCAGGGATCGGGCCATGACGAGCCGCTGGATCTCGTTGGTGCCTTCGTAGATCTGAGTGATCTTGGCGTCGCGCATGTAGCGCTCCACCGGGTAGTCCCGGGTGTATCCATTTCCGCCGAAGACCTGCACGGCGTCGATCGTCACATCCATGGCCACGTCCGAGGCAAACGCCTTGGCTGCGGCACCGAAGAACGACAGGTCGGCGTCACCGCGCTCGCTCTTGCCTGCCGCGCGGTAGACAAGCGAGCGCGCGGCCTCCAGCTTCATGGCCATGTCAGCCAGCATGAACTGGATCCCCTGGAAGGAGCCGATCGTCTTTCCGAACTGCTCCCGTTCCTTCGCGTAGGCGACCGCGGCATCGAGGGCCCCCTGGGCGATGCCCAGGGCCTGGGCTCCGATGGTGATGCGCGTGTGGTCGAGGGTGGTCATCGCGGTGCGGAAGCCGGTGCCCGGCTCTCCCACGATGCGATCCCCGGGCAGGCGCACATGGTCGAAGAGCACCTCCCGTGTGGGTGAACCGTGGATGCCGAGCTTGCGCTCGGGCGCCCCGAAGGACACGCCTTCATCATCACGGTGCACGACGAAGGCGGAGATGCCCTTGGCGCCCGCCTCGGGGTCGGTCTTGGCCAGCACGGTGTAGTAATGGGCGACACCCGCGCCCGTGATCCAGCTCTTCTGCCCGTTGAGGATCCAGTCGTCCCCGTCGCGGACAGCGCGTGTCTTCATGGCAGCCGAGTCGCTGCCGGATTCGCGCTCGGAGAGGCAGTAGGCGAACATCGCCTCGCCACTGGCCACCGGCGGGAGGTAGCGGCGGAGTAGATCATCGTCACCGGCGACCATCAGGGGCATCGTGCCGAGCTTGCTTCCAGCCGGAATGAGCGAACTCGAGGCGCACACGCGCGCGATCTCTTCGATGATGATGCAGACCGCGAGCGCATCTCCGCCCTGTCCGCCGTACTCCTCCGGGATGTGGAGAGCGTGGAAGCCAGAGGAGACGAGAGCGTCGTAGACGTCGTAGGGGAACTCGCCGGTCTCGTCGATCTCCGCCGCACGCGGGGCGATCTTGTCCTCCGCGAGCCCACGCACGACTTCGCGGAGTTCGCGATGCTCCTCGGGCAGGTCGAAGGCAGCGAAGTCGGTGTTGGGCGTGAGTGCCACGGCGATCCTCCCTCTTCGATCCCTTGGGCTACCAGGAGCCTATCGGCGACATCCGGGGGCACCACCTCGGCGACTAGGCTCGGGACGTGCGCATGAGCGTGGTGGGGACCGGCTACCTGGGGGCAACCCATGCCGCCTGCATGGCCGAGCTCGGCCATGACGTCGTGGGGATCGACTCGGATCCGGCTAAGGTCGCGGCACTTTCCTCCGGCACGGTGCCCTTCTGGGAGCCGGGCCTGGACGAGGTGCTGCGGCGCGGCCTGGACTCGGGACGGCTGCGCTTCACCACGGATCCCGCCGATGCGGCCGGATCCCGCGTGCACTTCGTCTGCGTCGGCACTCCTCAGCGGGCCGACTCCCCCGCCGCTGACTTGACCCAGGTCCACGGCGCGGTCGATGCCCTGACCCCGGTGCTCGATGCGGGAACACTGCTCGTGGGCAAGTCGACCGTCCCCGTCGGCACCGCGGCCAGCATTGCGGAGCGCGTGTCAGCGACCGGAGCGCACGTCGCCTGGAATCCGGAGTTCCTGCGCGAGGGGCATGCGGTGGAGGACACGCTGCGCCCCGACCGCCTTGTCTTCGGAGTGAGGGACGCAGCTGATGAGGCGGTGCTGCGCGAGGTGTACGCCGCGCTTCTCGATGGGGGCACCCCGCTGCTGGTGACCGATTTCGCCACCGCGGAGTTGGTCAAGGTGGCGGCCAATGCCTTCCTCGCGACGAAGATCTCCTTCATCAATGCCATGGCCGAGGTGTGTGAAGCCACCGGGGGCGACATCGTGACGCTTTCGGCCGCACTGGGCATGGACCCGCGCATCGGGCCGCAGTTCCTGCGCGCGGGCCTGGGCTTCGGAGGCGGCTGCCTGCCCAAGGACATCCGTGCCTTCATGGCGCGCGCCGGCGAACTCGGCGTCGACGAGGCGCTGATGTTCCTGCGCGACATCGACGACATCAACATCCGTCGCCGTCAGCACACCGTCGACCTCGCGCTCGAGGCGATCGGCGGGGAGGCCACCGGCCGGCGCATCGCCGTGTGGGGTGCGGCATTCAAGCCCGACAGCGACGACGTCCGCGACTCCCCCGCCCTCCACGTCGCGGCTGCACTGCACGACGCGGGGGCGATCGTCACCGTCCACGATCCGCGCGCCGTCGACAATGCACGCAGGCTCTTCCCCCAACTCGAGTACGCCGACTCCCCACTCGACGCCGCTCGCGATGCCGACGTCGTCCTGCTGCTCACCGAGTGGTCCGACTACCGCGACCTCGATCCAGTGAGCATCACACCCGTGGTGCGCCAGGCCTCGCTCATCGACGCCCGCAACGCCCTCGACGTCGAACGCTGGCGCGAGGCCGGCTGGACCTACCGCGCGCTCGGCAGACCCGTCTCCTAATCACCATTCCGTACGCCGAAGTGACACTTATCCACGACCAGAAGTGTCCATTCGGCGCACCAATTGATGGCAGTGCAAACGGAGTCTCACGTCTTCAGTCGTCGAGGTATGTCAGTCGCATCAGCGCTTGGCCCCGCCACGGCTACTGAGTGCGCCTATCCGGAGGAGCTCCTAGCCCGCGCGCCAGACGATCGCCGGGCAGTTGTCCATCACGACCTCGAGGCCCGCGTCGATCGCGCGCTGGGCCGCGGCCTCATCGATGACCCCCAGCTGCATCCACACGGCCTTCGCGCCTGCCTCGATGGCCTCGTCGACGAAGGCTCCCGCGCGATCGGAGCGCACGAAGAGGTCGACCACATCGGGGGCGCCGACAGCGGCCACCGCCTCGCCGATCGTGGCGTAACCCTGCTCGCCGTGCACGACCTCAGCGCGCGGATAGATCGGCACGATGCGCTTGCCGCGCGACTGCAGCAGGCGCGCGATGCCGTAGGCGTCTCGATCGGGGTTGTTGCCCAGCCCGACGACGAACCACGTCGTGGTGTCGTCGAGGAGGCGCAACGCCACCTCGCGCGTGCCGTAGAGGCGAGCGTCGCGCTCAGCCATGGTCTCGGACCCGCGCGCCCTTCTCCATCGCCGTATCCCTCAGCGACTCCTGGAAGTCGGTCATCGCGGCGAGGAGTCGCGGATCGGAGACAGCGAGGATGCGGACGGCGAGTAGGCCCGCGTTGCGAGCGTTGCCCACCGCGACCGTCGCCACGGGCACTCCCGCGGGCATCTGCGCAATGGAGAGCAGGGAATCGAGCCCATCGAGCTGCGAGAGCGGGATTGGTACGCCGATCACCGGAAGCGGCGTGAGCGAGGCCACCATCCCGGGCAGGTGCGCGGCTCCGCCGGCTCCGGCGATGATGACTCGCAGTCCTCGATCCGCGGCGGATTCGGCGTAGGCGACCATCTCCTTGGGCATGCGATGCGCCGAGACGACGTCTGCCTCGTAGGGCACGCCGAACTCCGCCAGCGCGGTAGCTGCCGCCTCCATCACGGGCCAGTCCGAATCGCTGCCCATGATGATGCCGACGACGGGCGTGGACTCACTCATCGATCACTCCCATGAAGTAGTCGGCCGCATGATGCGCACGGGCGAGCAGGTCATCGAGATCATCGCCCACCACGGTCACATGACCGAGCTTGCGCCCGGGACGCAGCTCTTTGCCGTAGAGGTGCACCTTGAGGCCGGGATCGCGGGCCAGGACATGCCGATAGGCCTCCACCAGCGGCGGCAGATCGAGCGCATCCTGCGGTCCCACGATGTTGACCATCACGGCCCACCGCGCGACGGTTCCGGGATCGCCCAGGGGCAGGTCGAGTACGGCGCGCAGGTGATTCTCGAACTGGCTCGTCACCGAGCCGTCGATAGTCCAGTGCCCCGAGTTATGCGGACGCATGGCGAGTTCGTTGACGAGGACTCCCGTCGGCGTATCGAAGAGCTCAACCGCCAGCATGCCGGTGACGTCGAGCGCACGGGCAATCTCCAAGGCGATCCGCTGGGCCTCGAGAGCACGCCCATCCGAGAGGTCCGGGCATGGCGCCACGACCTCGGAGCACATTCCGTCGACCTGCACCGTGCGCACGACCGGATAGGCGACCGCCTGGCCGTGCGGGCTCCGGGCGACCTGGGCGGCCAACTCTCGGGTGAAGGGCACGCGTTCCTCGGCAAGCCATCGCGCACCTGCGACGAGTGGGGTCTCTGCCATCACGCGTTGTGCGGACGCGATGTCATCGACGATCCACACCCCGCGTCCGTCGTACCCGCCACGGGAGACCTTGAGCACGAAGGGCCAGCCCAGCGCCTCGCCGACGGACTCGAGATCATCCACCGACGCGAGGTGGCGCCACTCCGGCGAAGGCAGACCGGCTCGGTCCAGCGCCTCGCGCATGGCGATCTTGTCCTGTGCGTGGACCAGCGCCGCGGGTCCGGGTCGCACCGCCACGCCGGAGGCCTCCAGCGCACGGAGGTGCTCGGGCGGCACATGCTCGTGATCGAAGGTGACGACTGTCGCGCCCTCAGCCAGGCGCTGCAGTGACTCGAGATCGTCGTGGCGGCCGAGCACCACGTCCGACGCGACCTGGGCGGCGGACTCATGGGGGTCGAGGGCCAGGACCCGGAAGCCGACGCCCAGTGCGGCCGCGGGCGCCGCGGTCATCCGGGACAGTTGACCGCCGCCGACCATGCCCACGCGCGGGGCACCGGTGGTCTCGGTCACGGAGTGACCCTACCGAGGTGACCGCTCTCAGCCCACGTGCCCGGGGCCGGCCGGGATAGCATCCCCTCATGTCGCAAGGGGGCCCCGCACCTGTCGCGCGCCCGTCCCTCATCGACCGGCTCCGCGGATCCGTGAGCATGCTCTTCCGCGAGATCGCCAAGTTCGGCATCGTGGGCTCCCTCGCCTTCGTCATCGACGTGGGCCTGTTCAACTTCCTCCTGTACGCCGGGCCGCTGCAGGACAAGCCGCTCACCGCCAAGGCCATCAGCGTGGTTGCCGCGACGACGTTCGCCTACTTCGGCAACCGCTTCTGGACCTTCCGGCACCGTGGCCGCACCCATATGGGCCGGGAGTACATCCTCTTCTTCGCGCTCAATGGCGTTGCGATGCTCATCGCCCTGTCGTGCCTGTGGTTCAGCCACTACGCCCTCGGACTCGACAGCCCGATCGCCGACAACATCAGAGCCAACGTCATCGGACTCGGCCTCGGCACCCTCTTCCGATTCTGGTCCTACCGCAAGTGGGTCTTCCCGGAGATCGACTCGGATGATTCCGCAGCCCGCGAGCTCGCCGAGCGCGACGCCGTCACCCCGATCTGACCCTCAGGTCCGCCCCAGTTCGAACACCCTGATCACTCCCAGCCCGCGCACGCGGCGCGGCGCCAATTGCCTCAGCCCCATTCCCGGTTCCACCGACAGCTGCGCCGCCGTGGCCGCATCGACCAGGGTGGTGTCGGGGCGCGCCAGCGCTGTGAGCCGGCTTGCGAGATTGACCGTCGATCCGAAGACGTCACCCATGCGACGCAGCACCGGACCACTCGCCAGGCCGATGCGCATCTCCGGGACATCGGGATCACGCGCATGCGCGCCATGCAGGCCGAGTGCCGTCTCCGCCGCAGTCACGGCGTCATCGGCGACGAAGAGAATCTCATCGCCCACGGTCTTCACGAGTGTCGCTCCTGTGGCCGCGACGACATCGGCGCTGACCGCCTCGAATCGCTCCACGAGCGCAGCGAGGTCCGCATCCTCCAACTGCCTGCTCAGACGCGTGAACCCGACCAGGTCCGCGAAACCGACCGTGCCGTCGGCACTGGGCTCTCCGATGACCTCCGTCCGCGCAAGCCTGCGGTCAAGGACCGCCGCGAGCTGGCGCCGCCAGGCGTAGTCCAGGAGTCGCTCCATGGGGTTCACGAGCTCAGATGTGCGCCGCACGATTCGCTCGACGACCTCGGGATCCTCGGTGATGTCGCGGCCGTCCAGTTGCTCCTGCTCGATGAGGAACCGCCCCACGGCCTCGGCCTGCCAGTCGGCCAGACGTGCGGTCGACTGTCCAAGGCTGCGCGCGAGCACGATGGCGGTGTCGTCGTCGAGCAGGCCCCGAGCGATCAGGTCATGGACCGTGCGCAACGCCTCCAGATCAGCGTCAGTGAAGGCCGCAGCGCCACCGGTGTCGGGGAAGCCGAGTGCACGCCAAAGAGCGCGAGCCAGGTCGTCGGGTACGCCGGAGAGCCTGATGAGGTCGGCACGCGTATAGGTCGGTGGGCCGCCGAGGACGACCTCCTCAAGCGCCTCGGTGGGATCAGGTGCCATCGCCGGGCGGCACCGGATCGCCGCCCTGGTCCTCGCTGCGGCGCCGGCGACGATCATCGTCCTGCTCGTGGAGCCGATAGACGTCGCGCTGGATCACCTCGACGTTGGGCACATCCTCGATGACGAGGTTCTCGTCGCTGGCCGAGGTGATCTCCAGGCGCCCGTAGTTGAGGATGCGGCCGAGCACGCCCACCTCGAAGGACACGTTGTTGACCTTGGCTAAGGGCATGTCGCGGCCCTTCTTGGAGATGACCCCTGCACGCGTGATGATGCGACGGTTGGTGAAGACGTACTGCGTGGTGATCCAGTAGAGGAAGGGGCGGATCACCCAGAAGATGACGATGAAGAGGCCCAGGATGATGATCGCGGGCCGACCGATCGTCTCGATGATCCCGTCGGCCGTCCACGACCAGGAGCCGAGGGAGCTGTAGAGCCAGACTCCGATGAACACGGTGAGCAGCAGCCAGATGACCGGGGCGATGAGCCCACGCCAGTGCGGATGCATCTCGAACTCGATGGTCTCGCCCTCGCCCAGCAGTTTCGTCGGGTACGCCATGTCCGCATCGTGTCACGCGGCTGCGCCGCTGCGCAGCCGGATCTGGTCATGTCCCGCGACCAGGGGAGGGCCGCGTCAGTCCTCAGGTCGCAGGAGCGTGACATCCCCGGCCGAGAGGAGGTGCTCGATCCCCTCCTGGTCGGTCAGGACGAGCTCACCCGAGGCTCCCAGCCGGGTGGCCCAACCCGTGATCACGCGATCGCCCACGTGCGCCTGCACATCGTGATGAAGTGTCGCGGACAGGGCGGCGTAGGCATCGCGCACGTCAAGGCCCGAGACCCACTCCCTGTATGTCTGCGCGACGGACCCCAGCACCTGGACGAGCGCTTCCGTGCGATCCACCACGTGCCCCGCGGTGCGCAGTGATGCTCCGCCCTCGGGGAGCTCCGACGCGTCATGATCGACATTGATTCCGACGCCCACGACGACGCTGCCATCCGCAAGACGCTCCGCCAGGATGCCCGCGAGCTTGCGTCCTGAAACGAGCACGTCGTTAGGCCACTTCAACTCGACCGGGACTCCGGCGGCCGCCTGCAGGCCACGTGCAACACCGACGCCGACGACGAGAGGCAGCCATCCGAGTCGATCGGCCGAAATGGGCGGACGCAGGAGCAGGCTCCACCACAGGCCCGCGCGAGCCGATGAGTCCCATGTGCGGCCACGGCGACCCCGGCCCGCGGTCTGCTCCTCCGCGACCACGACGGTGCCCTCGGGCGCCCCGTCCGCGGCACGAACCTCGACCTCGGTCATGGTCGACGGAGTGGTCTCCAGGACCACGGGCGCGGGCCAGGGCGCCCAGGGCGGCTGGGCGAGTGCGTCCAGCGAGCCCAGTGGCGCCCGCTCGGGCCTGCCGGTGTGCGCGCTCACCCGGCTAAGGTAACCGCGTGACGACTTCCTCCACCTCAGGCGTCCCGCAGACCGCCGCGGACAAGGCAGACGAGTTGCTCCGGCGCCGCACCGAAGCGGCCGGTCGCCGTCAGGCTGCCGTCGACAAGCAGCACGCCAAAGGCAAGCTCACGGCGATGGAGCGCATCGAGGCGCTGCTCGACGAGGGTTCCTTTCAGCAGCTCGATGCGCTCGCGCGCCACCGCTCGCACAACTTCGGTCTCGATTCCGAGCGCCCCTACGGCGATGGAGTCATCACCGGCTACGGCACGATCGACGGTCGGCCGGTGTGCGTCTTCGCGCAGGACTTCACGGTCTTCGGCGGATCCCTCGGCGAGGTCTTCGGCGAGAAGATCGTGAAGGTCATGGATCTCGCCCTCAAGACCGGCTGTCCGGTCATCGGCATCAACGACTCCGGCGGCGCCCGCATCCAAGAAGGCGTCGCATCACTGGGCCTCTACGGCGAGATCTTCTACCGCAACGTCCAGGCCTCCGGCGTGATCCCGCAGATCTCGCTCATCATGGGCCCGTGCGCGGGCGGTGCCGTCTACTCCCCCGCCATCACCGACTTCATCGTCATGGTCGACAAGACCTCCCACATGTTCATCACGGGCCCGGACGTCATCAAGACCGTGACCGGCGAGGACGTCCCCTTCGAGGAGCTCGGCGGCGCACACACCCACAACTCCAAGTCGGGCGTCGCCCACTACATGGCCACCGACGAGTCCGACGCCTTCGACTACGTGCGCGCGCTGCTGTCCTACCTGCCGAGCAACAACCTCGACGAGCCGCCGATCTACGACGTAGAAGCGGATCTCACCTCGGTCACCGAGCAGGACCGAGAGTTGGACAGCCTCATCCCCGACTCCCCCAATCAGCCCTACGACATGCACCGCCTGGTGGAGCACGTGCTGGACGACGAGGAGTTCCTCGAGGTCCAGCCGCTCTTCGCGCCCAACATCATCTGCGGCTTCGGCCGGGTCGAGGGTCGTCCTGTCGGCGTCGTGGCGAATCAGCCCATGCAGTACGCCGGCACCCTGGACATCGACGCGTCGGAGAAGGCCGCCCGATTCGTGCGCACCTGCGACGCCTTCAACACCCCCGTGCTCACCTTCGTCGACGTCCCCGGCTTCCTCCCCGGCACCGGCCAGGAGTGGGAGGGCATCATCCGGCGCGGTGCGAAGCTGATCTACGCCTACTCCGAGGCGACGGTCCCGCTCGTCACCGTCATCACCCGCAAGGCCTACGGCGGCGCCTACGACGTCATGGGGTCAAAGCACCTGGGCGCAGACATCAACCTCGCGTGGCCCACGGCGCAGATCGCCGTGATGGGAGCGCAGGGCGCCGTCAACATCCTCTATCGCAAGGAGCTGGCCGAGGCGGCCGATCCCGAGGCGGAGCGTGCTCGACTCATCGCGGAGTACGAGTCCACCCTCGCGAATCCCTATGTCGCGGCCGAGCGCGGCTACATCGATCGCGTCATCCTCCCGCACGAGACTCGGCCGATGATCGTGCGCGCACTCCGTGCACTGCGGACCAAGCGCGCGAGCCGGCCGCCCAAGAAGCACGGGAACATCCCGCTGTGAGCGACGATCCGATCGTCATCCGCGGTGGCGCCACGCCGGCGGAGGTCGCCGCAGTGGTGGCCGCCGTCGCGAGCCTGCGGGCACAACTCGACCAGCCGGCACGGCGTCCGCGGAG
>JBEGMG010000167.1:0-2507 GCA_041183165.1 Actinomycetota bacterium
ATATATCTGTGCCCGTGACCTCCGCCGTACTCGTGCAGCCCGACTTCCGGGGCGGGGAGTCCCAGGCGGACCTGGCCTATCGCGAGATCCGCGCCCTCATCATCACCCTCGACCTCGCCCCCGGGGCCCTCATCAGCGAGCCCGAACTCCAGGAGCGCCTCGGCCTGGGGCGCACCCCCATCCGCGAAGCCCTGCGCACCCTCGCGCATGAGCGCCTGGTCGAGGTCTACCCGCGCCGCGGGATGTTCGTCGCCGCCCTTGATCCGCGCGACCTGGCATCGCTGTCCGAGGTGCGCGAGGAGCTCGAGCCCTTCGCCGCGCGCCTGGCCGCGGAGCGGCGTGCCGACGACGATCTCATCGTCATCGACGCCCTGCTCGCCGACATCGACGCGATCGCAGCCGCTCCCGACATGCGCGCACTCATCGAGCTCGATCAGCGCATCCACCACCACGTCTACCACTGCGCGCACAACGACTTTCTCCAGTCGATGTGCGACCAGCACTACATGCACGCCCTGCGCATCTGGTTCCTCGCCCTCGACCGGGTCATGCACCTCGAGGACGCGGTGGCCGAGCACAGGGATCTCCTCCTCGCGATCCGCGACGGCGATGCCGAGCGGGCTGCCGAGGTCATGTCCTCCCACGTCCACGGCTTCGAGGCCGAGGTACGCCGGGCCATTTGATACGCACCATCGATCAGCACCACTCGAGAGGAAGACAATGAGCACCCTGCCGAGCAAGGCCAAGTGCGTCGTCATCGGCGCCGGCATCGTGGGCAACTCCGTGGCCTACCACCTGGCGCGCCTGGGCTGGCGCGACATCGTCCAGATCGACAAGGGCCCGCTGCCCAACCCCGGCGGCTCCACCGGCCACGCGTCCAACTTCATCTTCCTCGTCGACCACAACAAGGAGATGGCGCAGCTCACGCTTGACAGCCTCGCGCAGTACAAGGAGCTCGACACGTTCTTCGAGTCTGGCGGCATCGAGGTCGCGCGCACTCCGGAGCGCATGCAGGAGCTCACCCGCCGCATCACCTCGGGCAAGTCCTGGGGCGTCGAGGGCATGAGCCTGCTCACCCCGGCCGAGGTCAAGGAGATGGTCCCCTTCATCGACGAGACCATCATCCTCGGCGGCTTCTACACCAAGGGCGTCGGCGTGTGCGACTCCCTGCGCGCCGGCACGCTCATGCGCGAGAAGGCCATCGAGATGGGCGCCCTGCAGTCCTTCGCCAACGTCGAGGTCAAGGACCTGACCGTCGCCGACGGTCACATCAAGGCCGTCGTCACCGACCAGGGCACGATCGAGGCCGAGTACGTCGTCATCGCGTGCGGCTGCTGGAGCCGCCAGATCGCCGCTATGGCCGGCGCTCAGATCCCGCTCACCCCCGCCGTGCACCAGATGAAGGACATTGGCCCCGTCGCGATGTTCGCCGACGCCAAGGGCGACCTGGAGTACCCCATCGTCCGCGACATGGACACCAACATGTACGAGCGCCAGCACGGCACGGGCCTGGAGATCGGCTCCTACGCCCACCGCCCGATCCTCTACGACGCAGAGGACATCCCCTCGAACGCCGAGGCCGCGCTCTCCCCCACCGAGTTCCCCTTCACCCCGGAGGACTTCGCCGACCAGGACGAGCACGCCCTCGAGCTCATGCCCGAGATCGTCGGCGATGAGAATGCCCAGGAAAAGTACGCCATCAACGGTCTGCTCTCCCTCACCCCCGACGGCATGCCGATCCTCGGCGAGACCCCCGAGGTCAAGGGCCTGTGGTCCGCCGCCGCCGTGTGGGTCAAGGAGGGTCCGGGTGTCGGACGAGCGATGGCGGAGTGGATGGTGCTCGGCCAGCCCGAGATCGACCTTCACGCCTCTGACATCGCCCGCTTCTACCCCGGGCAGACCACGACCAAGCACATCAAGGACCGCACGTCGGAGGGCTTCAACAAGACCTACGGCATCGTGCACCCCGCCGAGCAGTGGGCGTCCAACCGCGAGGTGCGGCTCTCGCCCTACTACGAGCGCGAGAAGGCCCTCGGCGCCGTCTTCTACGAGACGGTCCAGTGGGAGCGCCCCTTCTACTACGAGTCCAACTCCGGGCTCGTCGAGAAGTACGGCGACGCCGTGATGCCGCGCACCGCCGAGTGGGAGTCGCGGTGGTGGTCGCCCATCATCAACGCCGAGCACCTGCAGATGCGCGAGACCGCGGGCCTGGTCGACCTCACCGCCTTCGCACTCTTCGACATCACCGGCCCGGGCGCACTCGCGACCGTGCAGCGCGTGTGCATGCGCCAGATGGACGTCGCCGTGGGCAAGGTCGTCTACACCCCGGTGCTCGCCCCCAACGGCGGCTTCCGCTCCGACCTCACCGTCATGCGCCTCGGCGATGACCACTTCCGCGTGGTCACCGGCGGCGCGCACGGCATGAGCGACTTCAAGTGGTTCAAGGACCACGCCGCTGAGGGCGCGACGTTCACCAACCTCACCGATGACATCTCCACCATCGGCCT